>JAYELV010000087.1:0-4972 GCA_034717755.1 Pseudomonadota bacterium
TGGTTGATATAGTAGCGAGCTGCAACCACAAGCAGCGCTGTCTGCAGCAGCAAACACACGACCATTATCGGCAGGCCGAGCAGGAGATTAATCAGCATAGGGATGACTCCGTATCATTGTATGAGAGATGCGGCTGGTTGGTGGGAGCGGCGGGTACGCAAATAATCGAAAAAATAGACGGCCAGCCAGGCATACAGGGTAACCGCGATGAAGAGTTCCAGGCGGATAAGAAATGCCGCATAGACATCTTTACCGTTGGCGCTATCCTCAACCGCCGGCCCCAGCATGATCAGCATGGTCATTGCCACATTGAGCCAGAAGGAGGCCGGGAAGCGGCTGGATATGAGTCCGAAAATCTTACTGGCGAAATAGAGGCAGAAAAGCAGCATCCACAAAAAAAACATCCACAGGTTGGTGGAAATCCCCAGCACCACCCAGAACAGCACGGCAAACACGCCGCCCAGGAAAGTGGAGCCAAGCAGCTCCCGCCCCGCGTTTTTTGCATCGACCAGTGAGCTTTGCTGACTCAATAAAACGGCTTTCATGACGATGGCCATGTAGGCGGCCGGGTTGGTTAACACCAGCCAGTAGACAGGCAGCACGATTAACGTACTGCGCAGAGCGATCCAGTTGGATTTCCCGGGGGTGGATGCCGCAGCCGGCGTCCCGCCGGGCGGAGCCGGATCTTCGGGAAACCAGGGATACACCAGCCACTGGCAAATGACGGCAACAGCAATGCCGATGGCCAGTCCCTGGATGACCAGGGTGGCGAGACCGAAGCTGACTGTGCCGGCGGCGGAGATCAAGGTGAAGCCAATGGTGAGAAAGGTGCCGAACAATGCTTTGCCCATGTTGATAGTCAGGTAGGAACTCAAATAGAGGCCCAGAGCCACGATCAACAGCGCGGTCATCCGGTAATGCTGCAGCAACGGGATCAGCAGCAACCCCATGCTCAGTGCTATCAATACCACCAGCAACAATCCGAACAGATTTTTCGGCCCCATCGGAGGGGCGGGCATGGAGGCAAACATGAAGGCAAACAGCGGTGCGATGAAAGGCAGCGGCAGTTGCAGGGCATAAGCGGCAGCCAAAGCCAGGGCGGAAACCAGGCTTAAGCGAAATATGCGTCTTGCCTGAATATGCATATTAGAAATTCCAATATCGCATATCAATAGGCATAGGAGAGCCAGCTCATGAAGCGGATATAGGCTTTACCGATCATCCTGAGCGCACCATCCTCTTCAGTATAGGCAATCACTTCCGCCTGTCCGCCAATTCGTACATACTCCTTGAGTTGGTCGCGCTGGCCGGGATCAAATTCGATGATCACCGGATAGCGTTGCGACGGGCGCAGCCAGTCCCGGCTGTTCTCGATCGAGGGCAGAGTGCCAGCAGGCGGGGGCTGCCCGGCAGAGACGCCAAGACCAATGCTGCGTATCTTGCCGCTAATAATCGTTCCGGGGAGTGCATCGACGACAATCTCTACCGGTGTTCCAGGACGCACATGTCCCAGATTATTCTCCGTAAATTCAGCGTTGATCCAGATGTCGTTGATGGAGATCAGGGTCATTAGCGGGGCGCCTGCAGCAGCAAATTGACCCACATCGGTACGCAGATCAGTAATGATCCCGCGGGCAGATGCCTTGACGACGGTGTTTCCGAGATCACGTTCAGCATTATCCACAGCGCTCTGTGCAGATTTCAGCTGGGCATTATCTTCAACTTCTCCACCTCTCTGTTCTTTGGCGCGCTCGATCTCCGCCTCGGCGGCAGTCACTTGCGCCTGCGCCTGCTTCAGCGACGCACGCGCCATCTCCAGGCGACGCACTGAAATAGCTCCCGAATCCTCCTTATACAAGCGCTCCTGGCGCTCGGCATCCTGTTGGGCGCGGGTTTTATTGGCTTGCGCGGCAAGCAGGCTGGCCTGCGCAGATTCAACTCCTGCTGTGCCTGCGCCAACCTGGCGCCGTGTGTTCTCCAGGTCTGATTGGGCCTTCTTCAGGGCGATCTCATATTGTGAGCGATCAATTTCAAACAGCGGTTGATCCGCAGTCACTTCCTGGTTGTTGCTGACCCAGACCTTCGTTACTACACCGGCGACCTTGGGAGCGACGCCGACGACATAGCCCTGTATGCGCGCTTGCGATGTATAGGGTGTAAAGCGGTCTGACAACAGGTACCAGATCAGGCTGGCAATGATTACCAGCAGAATAGCAGCGGTTCCTTTCTTGACAGAAGCGGCCGCACTGTTGTCATCTTTCTGCGCTTCGCCGGCCTGTACTTCGCCGGCCTGTACTTCGCCGGCCTGTACTTCGATGGCCTTCGCTTCGTCGGTAGATGGTTGTTGCTCTTTTTCACTCATCTGGAGATATCTCTTTGGCTGATACTGGATACTTCTGCATCTCAGATTCGGGAGAGATCAGAAGATCACCCCAGTTGCTGCGCTTCTGCATGGTCTCTCTGACGTCTTGAGGAATCAGCTGCTCCGCCGGCATGTCGATCCATCCGCCGCCCAGGCCCTTATAGAGGCTGATCACCGCAGCGATATGATTTCCCTGGTTCAGTAGTTGGCCTTCGGCCTGGGAAAACAATGCGCGTTGTGCATCCAGCACCCGTTGGAAATCTGCGTAGCCTTCACGATATCTGGTGTTGGCAAGATCCAGGGCGCGCTGCGAAGACTTCACGGCTGCATCGGTCAAAGCCTGCTGTTCCACAGTTTTCTCTATGCTGACAGCCGCATCATCGACTTCTCTAGCGGCCTGCAGCACCGACTCCTGGTATTGTTCGATCAACTGCTGCAGCCGGGCATCCTGCAGGCGCACATTGTTTTTGATGCGGCCGTAGTCAAATATATTCCACTGCAGTGCGGGACCAACCACCAGATTACCGCTATTCGGATTTCCACTGAGGCTGTTTCCTGACCAGCCAAGGGTTCCCAGAAGCGTAATGGCCGGGTAGTAATCTGCTTCGGCTATCCCGATTTGGGCTGATTGGGCGGCTATCTGCCAGGCCGCGGCGCGGATGTCGGGGCGGCGCGTGAGCAGATACGCGGGGATTTTCCGCATGGTGCTGGATGCAACAGCAGGCAGCTTGTACCCGGAAGCGGCAAGCTCAGGTATCTTCCCGGGGGGGCGGCCCAGCAGGGCGGCCAGCGCATTGCGGGTTTGGGTCAACGTTATCTCCAGCTGCGGAATCGTCGACAAGGTTGCCAGGTACTGGGTTTTTGCCTGCTGCAGATCCAGTTCAGAGGTTTCACCATTTTCGAATAACTCAGTGGTAATCTCATAACTGCGTTTTTGAATTTTCGCATTATCATTCGCAATGGCAATGCGCGCCTGCGTGGTGCGGTAGGCGTAATAGACATCGGCTACCTGGGCGCTGATCAGCACCTGCATATCCTGTTGATTGGCGACAGAGGCTAAATAGGCCGCATCGGCTGATTCGATGCCGCGTCTGAAGCGTCCCCAGAAATCGAGTTCCCATGCCATGTTGAAACCGGCCTGATAGCTGCCAAAACTCTGGTTCTCAGGCGGTGCATCCCCGCCATGGTAGCGGGTATTCACATAGTTGATGGCGCCGCTGGCCGTCTGCACTTGCGGGTAGAGGCTGCTGCCGGCAATGCCCAGCAGGGCCTTACTCTCAAAGATGCGTAATCCGGCAATACGCAGCGGCAGATTCTCCTCTCTGGCCACGTCAATGAGTTTGTTGAGGGCGGGATCATTGAAGAGTTTCCACCAGAAGCGTAAATCAACCTGCTTTTGCACAGGTTGATTGCCGCTGGCGCCGTATACGGAGGGTTGCCACTGCTTCAGCCAGTCAACTTTGGGCTCCTGATAGTCAGGTCCCAATGTGGTACAGGCGGTCAGCGTAAGGATTCCGCAGGCCAGAACCTGGCGGAGTACAAGTTGGCTGAAGCAGCTGGGCATCATGTTGTTTATTCGCTGACCACAGCACTCTGCCTGGTATCTTCGTCTGCCGGATCGTTCTCTTCTGTTTCTCCCTCGGCAACCCAGTCCATGAAGACAACGTATCCCAGCGCCAGGAATACCGCGCCAACAAACAGTCCGATCAACCCGGCAGAAACCATTCCGCCCAGGGCGCCAAGCAGGATGACGGGCATCGGCGCATCTACACCGCGACCGAGGAAGAGTGGTTTGAGTACATTATCCGCGAATCCGGCAATCAGGAAGTAGATGGTGAAAAACACGTTGCTCATTGTGGAATCACCACTCCACCAGACATATGCAATCACCGGTAATGAGATGATGGCGGCAGGCAACTGGGCAATACCAAAAATCAATACAACAATCGCCAACAGGCCGGCTGCCGGCACATCAGCCCAGACAAAACCAATGCCCAGTAACAGTGCCTGGATGAAGGCCACGCCAATGACTCCCATGGAGACTGAACGGATAGTGGCTGTCGAGAGTTGATAGAGTTGCTCTCCTTTTTCCGGCCCCGTCAGGCGGCGAATGATCTTTAACATGGCCTCGCTGCCGGACCGGCCAAAAGCCATCATAATGCCGGCAATAATCAGGGAAAATAGAAACTGAAAAATTCCGCTCGCCGCACCGCCGACAAGGCTCAACATGGATTTGGAAAAATTCCCGAGCTGCGGCTGCATTTTTTGCAGCAGTGCAGGGAGGTCGTTCGCAGCCTGGCTCCATAATCCATGGAGTTTTTTGCCGATAAGCGGCCATTCGGCAACCGAGGGAGCCGGCTGCTTGATAGTAATCGTATTGTTTTCAAAAGCCGCATGCGTTTCATGGATGAAATCTGCAGTAGAGCCGACAAGCATCGCGGTGGGAACGCCTATCAACAGCAGTCCGGACACCACCATCACAGTAGCAGCCCGCCCTTGCTTACCGCCAAGTCGATTAGCGAGACGCTGATGCAATGGATAGAGAGTAACCGCAAGAATGAGTGCCCACAGCATCAAGCCCAAAAATGGGCTGAAGATTTTCACGCTGAT
>JAYELV010000088.1:0-1042 GCA_034717755.1 Pseudomonadota bacterium
ATGAGAGCACCGTTGGCGCCTCAAAGCGATCAAAGGGCAATTCCAGCCATCCAAGCAATGTTTCGACCAGCGGGTCCTGTGCGGCATCCGCCTGGTCGGCGATGCTGAAAGGAATATAGCGTTGCGCTGGCGCGCCGCCGAAAACCGCTTCGACATAGGGAGCCAGTTGATCGATATCAGGCGACATCACTACCACGTCCTGCGGCGTCAGATCCTCTAATGATTCGAACAGCGACAGCAGTTGATCATGCAGCACCTGCACTTCACGCATTGGACTGTGACAGCTATGGATCTGGATTGATTTGTCAGCGGGTTCGAATGCACAAACAGGAAGCTCCTCTGTGCCCCGCTGCTGCAGATTGAGAATATCCTCCTGCACAGCCGCCAGCAGAGTTCCCTGCCGGGGTGTTTCAAAAAAATCGAAATCCTCAGCCTGGTACTCATGCATCTGATCGAGAAAATGTCGCGCCTGTTTGCCCATGGAAGCCAGCAGCGGGTTGCCCACCATGTAGAGTTCGCTGACGTCAGCACGATCATGCTGCCGCCATAAGCCGCGCAGGCGCGCCAGATCTTTTTCAGCGACAATATCCCCCCAGTAGTTGAGGCTGGGATTAAGCAAAAACAGATGCACCTCGATATGCTCTGCCAGCGATGCAATGATATCCAGGTAGAGAGGCGGCAGAGCCGAGAGGCCAAACAGCGTGATCCGCTGCGGCATCCCGGCCGCCGCCCCCTGTGCGTCGAGACTGACGCGGAACTCTTCGATCAGGGAGGCGCGATGCGGCTCGCTGGACTGCTCACGCATCGCACGCCATAGCCTCGCCTGCCAATGCTGCTGCTCTCCTCTCTCCCATGCCCCGATCATATCCGCGCGATACACCAGATATTGATCGAACAGATCAGCAATCCGCCGGCTCAACTGGTAACACTTGAGAGTCGCATCATCCCCCGATAGATAGTTTGCGATCTCCTCGAAACCCCCGGTGTGTGCGTATCGAGGCAGCAGCGCCATGCAGCGCCACAGCAGTGACTCCTTGTCAAA
>JAYELV010000089.1:0-4017 GCA_034717755.1 Pseudomonadota bacterium
CAGCCCGGCGCCGCCGGCGCCGATAATCAGGGTATCAAATTGTCTTGTCTGCAGCTTCATAGCATTATGGAACCTCTAAATAAGTCCATGGGATGATGGTTCCGGGGAAGGGCAAACCGAATGCCCGTAAGTTCTCAATAATTCCGTGTCTGCATGGCCGCATGCTTATCGCGGCCGGAAGGCCGCTCCTACGTCTGGCGCAACATCGATCTGTAGGAGCGGTCTTCTGACCGCGATCATGCACATGCAGGAATGCTCTGATCAAGTCGCGTTGCGACTTGATCAGAGCTTCATTAGATTCCATTGATGCGCGCCAGCAGCATGACTTCGAGCAGCCATAGCCCGGATGCAACAAACATCAGCCCGAACAGCGCCAGCAGCAGCAGTCGAACTACTTGCCACTGCACGTAGTCAATCAGGATATCCCGAACGCCAACCCAGGCGTGGATCAACACGGAGAGATAGAACAGCAGCACGGCCACGCTGACCAGGGTGTGAGACATCAGCCCCCGCCAGGCGGTGTAATCAGCTGGAGGCGAAAAAATGAACACACCCAGCATCAGCAGGATAAAAACAGCCATGTAGATGGCGCTGAGCCGCTGCACCACCCAGGCCCGCAGTCCGGTAGCGCCATGCATCAGAGCACCCCCCACAACAGCAGCGCAGAGAGAGGCGCCAGCAGGGTCACAGCCCACGCCGTGTAACGATAGACGGGGCGCTCCACACCAATCTCGACATCGATCAACAGGTAGCGGATACCGGAGTAGAGGTGGTGAAGCAGCGCCCACAGCAGCAGGAACAGGGTAAAGCCAACCAGGCTACTCTGCAGCAAACTGCCGACAGCAGCAAAACCCTGTTCATCAGCCAACGAGAGATCCAGCAGATAGACCGATAAGGGGATCAGCAGCACCATCAACATGCCGCTGGCGCGATGTATGATCGACATGATTCCGGCAATCGGCAGCCTGATTTGCAACAGGTTCAGAAACACCGGCTTTTTTCGCAACGGCATATCGCCTCATCTCCTTTCTAATTTTTATTTATTGCGCAAGTATAGGCCAGCCAAGAGATTTTTCTTGCCTTTTTTTTTATTGCGACTAAAGTTTACTAACCAATAGCAGTAATAAATAATCAAAAAGCACCATCATCAATCGAGGAAATTACAATGAGTAAAACATCTCTATTCACGGCATCCCTGTGCATGACTGTGGCGATGACACTTACCCCTGTCAACCAGGCATTCGCCAAAGACCGCATTGTTTTTGGCGGCGGCCCGGCGGGCGGCACCTTCCAGGTGGTTGCCAATGCGATCCAGACATACAAGCCTGTAAAAGCCATCGACGAATTCAAGGTTAAAGCGCAATCATCGGCAGGCTCGGTGGAAAACCTGCGCAAAGTGAATTCAGGACGCTCTGATTTCGGCGTGGTCTACTCAGGGCATGTCTATCTTGGGCGCAACGGCCTGATGAAGAACGACACCAAAAAATACGACCAGGTGATGGCTGTCAGCTTTCTCTATGGCGCCCCCGCCCAACTGGTGGTGCGCAAGGGCTCCGGCATCAAATCTGTCAAGGACCTTATTGGCAAGAAGGTTGGCGTCGGCAACGCCGGCTCAGGCGCATTTGCCAACTGCGAGGTGTTCTTCACCCACATGGGCGTGTGGGACAAGATCGAGCGCAACGCCATGGGCTACAACGATGCCGCAGCCGCCTTCGGCAACAACCAGCTGGATGCATTCTGGCTCTTTACCGCCTTCCCTTCAGGCGCAGTGATCATGGCGGCGCAGACCAATGACATCGCGCTGGTGGATGTGGACGCTGATGCAAAGAGCTCGGGCTTCTATGAGAAATACCCCTACTTCGGCAAGCTGAGTGTGCCCGCCGGCACCTATAAGGGCGTAGACACCGATACACCTGCGTTTCAGGATTCGGCTCTGTGGGTAGCCAATGCCGGTGTTTCCGATGAAGTCGTCTACAAACTGCTCTCTCTCATCTATGCCGATGAAGGCCTGGCCCACATGGTCAGCCAGAAGAAGACCTTCAAGGCGATGAGCGTTGCCAAAGGGGCCGATGGCATCGTGACGCCCATGCATCCCGGCGCAATCAAGTTCTGGAAAGAGAAAGGCGTACTCTAGTCATCAATACCCTGGAACAAAATCAGGCCGTAGGGCGCAATAAGTGAAGCTTCCGCGTCCTGCTTACGCCCCTCACCTACGTCCATGTAGGCGAAACGCATTGCGCCGCATGGAAAGGTGCAATGCGTTTCACTTATTGACACCCTACGGACCTGTCATTGCGAGGAGTGGAACGACGCGGCAATCTGCTTGAGATTGCCGCGGTCGCTTAGGCTCCCTCGCAATGACGGCATGCCCGCGGGATGATTGAGAAGTTACCGGACAACTCCTTATTGAGAAACTCCCTTTCAGCAGGAATTTGTCATGTATGAAAAGCTGCATAGAGCAGAACAGGTTTTTTTCGATATTGCTGCTGTCTCCCTGCTGCTGTTCTACTCCTACTCTGCCGTAATTTCTCCGGCTGCCACCCAGTTTCACCGCGGCATCTATGTGCTTGCCACCTATGTTCTGGTATTTCTGCTCTACCGCTCGAAGTCCGGAATCATGCGCGTGGTGGACTACCTGCTGATCCTGCTGTCGATCATCTCCATCGGCTACTGGATGATGAATTTCGAGGCCATCAACTACCGCACAGGAGCGGAGACAAACCTCGACATGGGGATAGCCGTGGTCGGCGTTCTACTGGGCATAGAACTGGCCCGCAGGGTCGTCGGCCCGGTTTTTGTCATCATTGGCACAATGATGCTGCTTTACGGCGTCTATGGCGACTATATGCCGGATCTGATCTCCCATGCAGGCGAGAGTTTCCCTGAACTCTGCACCTCCATCTTCTACAAGAGTGACGGCATCTTCGGCATCATGGCCAACGTGCTGGCCACCTACATTCTGCTGTTCGTCTTTTTTGGCGCCTTCCTCAAAGCCTGCGGCGCACAGAAATTTTTTATCGATTTCCCGCTGGCGGCTGTCGGTCACAAGACCGGTGGACCGGCCAAGGTTGCAGTGATCGCATCCGGACTGTTCGGCTCCATCTCCGGCAGCGCCATCGCCAATACCGTCTCTACCGGCGCCTTTACCATCCCGATGATGAAAAAGGCCGGTTTCAAACCCCATATCGCCGGCGCCATCGAGCCTGCAGCCTCTATCGGCGGGATGTTCATGCCGCCGATCATGGGGGCCGGCGGCTTCATCATGGCGGAGTTGACCGGCCTGCCCTACTCCCAGATCATGCTGGTGGCGATTTTTCCGGCGCTGATGTACTTCTTCAGCGTCTATGTGATGGTTCACTACGAGGCCAGGAAATACAACCTGGTAGGGGAACGCTCCAAAAACAGCGCCATGGAGATCTTCAAACGCGAGTGGTATTACACCCTGCCGCTGGTCGTCATCACCATCTTCATGCTGTACGGATACTCCCCCGGCTATTCGGCCATCCTGGGTCTCATTACCTGCATAGCGGTCAGCTGGTTTCGCCAGGAGACCCGCATCGGCCCAAAGGAGTTTATCGCCGCCGCCAGGGAGGGTGCTGAAAGCAGCCTGATGATTGGCGCCACCGTGGGGGTCATCGGCATCATCATCGGCGTGCTCACCTTCAGCGGCCTGATCCTCACCTTTGCGGACATCGTTATCGAACTGGCTGACGGCTCGCTGGTGCTGACCATTCTGTTCATCGCCCTGGCCTCACTGATCATGGGCATGGGGGTGCCGGTAACCGCGGCCTACCTGATCACTGCTGTAGTGGCAGTGCCGGCACTGACACACCTGGGCGTCAATCTGCTCGCAGCGCACATGATCGTCTACTGGCTCTCACAGGACTCCAACATCACACCGCCTGTCTGTATTGCAGCCTTTGCGGGAGCCACCATCGCCAAGGCAAACATGTGGAAAACGGCTTTTTCGGCATTCAAATTCGCCAAGTTCCTCTACCTTGGTCCGTTTTTGTTTGG
>JAYELV010000089.1:4117-17811 GCA_034717755.1 Pseudomonadota bacterium
TCAAGCGATGCAGACTCCAGTCATTGAATATAAAAAAATACTCTACGCAACCGACCTTTCCGACAGCGGCCGGACTGCCTTCCCTTATGCTGCAAGCATCGCACGTCTCAACAACTCCACTCTCACAGTATTTCATGTGCTCAAGCCCACGAAAATCGAAAACTACCTGGTCGGTTATATCGATGAGGAGTTGTGGAGTGAGATAAAAACCCGGGATCTGGAAGAGGTGAAGAACATCCTCGTCAACCGCAAGCGCGATGATACGGCCATCAAAAAGTGTGTCGATGAATTTTGTAAAGAAACCCTGATCGCAAGCGAGGAACGCCCCTATATTTCCTATGACATTAAGGTCGTTACGGGTGACCCTGTCAGCGAGATCATCAGGGAGGCGAGCGACGGCAACTATGACCTGGTTGTCATCGGCAAGCGTGGCGCAGGGCTTATCAAGGAGACAGTCATGGGAACAACCGCCCGCCGCGTTATTCGCCACTGCGTTCGCCCGGTGATGGTGATTCCCCTGTCACATTAGCAACATTCGGGAAATCAGGAAAACCTACCCACCACTCCACCCGACAATCAGACGATTTCAACATCATATTTTTTCACCATCTTGTCGATAGTGAGCAGTATCAGGCATTCCGCTTGCGCCTGGGCAACAAGCATCCTGTCAAAAGGATCATTGTGATAGCGTGGAAGTGATCGCAATTCAACGATATGGCTCGGATGGAGACTAAGGAGTTCAAGCCCATCCGATTTGATCGCGTCGATGTAGCCTGAATCGACAACAAGCTTGCCTATAGCCCTTTTGATTTCGATTTCCCACAGACTCGCCACACTGACGAGAATATGGTTATCGGCTTCACTGATTATTTGCCTGTGCCTGCGGGGAAGTTTTGGGTCATCATAGAGCCACCAGAGAATGATATGCGTATCGAGCAGATAACGCATTAATCATCTCCATCAAACAGCAGACGAATCTCTTCATCGGCTTCATCGAATCGGCTCATGTCAAATGGCGTTCCCTTCAAGGCGCCGGGATTACGCTTTTTTGCCAATTTGTTATAGGGTTTCAACAGTGCTACAGGGTTACCGGCTTTGGCAATGACAACCTCTTCGCCATTCTGAACAAGTTCGACCAGTTTGGATAACGTACTCTTCGCCTCATGCATATTGACCATCATAACAAATCACCTCTTCATTGATTAGCTAAGATTAGTCTATTGTGTAGAGGGATCTACGTCAAGCTTGAAAAATCCTATAAACCAACATAGCCGCGCACTTCAATGAGTGTGGTATCCTGACCCTCGACCTCCTGCTCTTCGGTCACCCGCAGCTGAAGAGCGTCATCGCAGCGGCCTGCAGCCGTTGAATCCTTGAGCTGGTACAGCGTACATGATCTTTTCTATAAACAGCCAAAGCGCAGGGCGCAATGCGCTGTCGCTTATTACGCCCTACGCCTGAGGATACAAAAAATGAAAACTAACATCGCTGCACTGATCAAGACGCTGGTTTTAACGCCGGCTATTCTGTTGCCTGGAATCACTGCCTGGGCGAGTGAACCACCAAAACTCATTCTGCAAATTACCGTTGATGCTCTCCGCGGCGACTTGCCTGGCCGTTTCGACAATGTGCTGGGCGAGGGTGGTTTTCGCTATCTAATCAACAAGGGCATTCACTACACCAACGCTAACTACCAGCACGCCAATACCGAGACGATTGTTGGTCATGTTTCGCTGGCAACGGGCAGTGTGCCTGCCGCACACGGTATGGTGGGCAACGTCTGGTTTGATCGTGAACTGGATCGCCTTGTCTATAACATCGAAGATTCCCGTTATCACTTGTTGACCGTTGGTGCGGATGTCGATGCCAAAAGCGAGATTGACCATACGCAGAAAACAGCCAAGGCGGATGGTCGATCACCTGAAAATATTCTGACGTCAACATTCAGTGATGAGTTAGCGGTGCATTTTGCCGGGAAATCAAAAATCTTTAGTGTGTCAGTGAAGGATCGTGGAGCCGTATCCATGGCGGGACACGCAGGCAAGGCATTCTGGTTCTCGAAAGCTACCGGCCAGTTCGTCACCAGTAGTTACTATTATGATCAATATCCAGAGTGGGTCAATCAGTGGAATGCACGCAAGCCGGTATCCGCCTACTCGGGTAAGTCCTGGGAATTGATGCATCCGGCAAAAAAATATTTATTCGGTGATGCCGATGATCGCGATTATGAATCCGATATTGCGGGTTTTGGTCGAACCTTTCCGCATGCTTATGGTAAATCGGGTGACAAGTACTTCACCACCAAATTGACCTTGAGTCCTGCCGGTGATGAACTCACCCTGGATTTTGCGAAAGACCTTCTGGAGAAGGAGCAGTTGGGCCAGGATGATGTCCCGGATTATCTCGCTATCAGCTTTTCATCCACTGATTACGTGGGGCATATATTTGGCGCCTCGAGCCTGGAGATTGAAGATAACATGGCGCGTCTCGATCGTACCCTCGCCGATCTGTTTGCCTATATCGATAAGAGGGTTGGTCTCGAAAATACCTTGATCGTATTGTCCGCTGATCATGGCCAGCCGGAGGCGCCCGGTCACCTGAATGAGCTTGGCATCAAAACAGCATTTTATTTCGATACCAAATCTCTCGATAAAGCGCCGGCCATTGCAGCGCTAAAGAAGCAGTTTGATATTGGTGAAACCCTCATTGAAGCTTACTTTCATCCCTATATTTACCTGAACCATAAACTGATCAAAGAAAAAGGCCTGGATCAGGGTGTCGTTGAGCAGGCGATTGCCGCAGAATTAAAAAAGTTCAAGGGCGTAGCCTATGCCGTATCGAGTATCGCACTGCGCACCGCCGGATTGCCGGATAACCTGATGATGCGCTCCATTCAGCGCAATTTCCATCCAAAGCGCTCCGGTGATATCTACCTGGTCTTCGAGCCCAATGTCTTCATCAATGATTTCGATGGCTTGACCGTTACCTCAACGCACGGATCACCCTGGCGTTATGATACTTTCGTGCCGGTGATCTTTGCCGGAGCAGGGGTGCAGCAGTCCAGAGTGAATCGTTCAGTAACGCCCTATGATATTGCGCCGACGCTCTCGAATTATCTTGGCGTCAAGCCGCCGTCAGGGACTATTGGCGCTCCGCTGGTTGAAGTGTTGGAGAATCGGTGAGAAATCAGGTCAAGATATCAGCATGGATTTTCACCCTCACAGCTATCGCGACTGGCAGGAAATTACAGCTGGCGCTGAGAAACAATCCTCAGGAACCAGGCCTGGAGTGCAAATCATGAGTCTTTGGGATAATTATACGGATTTATTTAATCCACCCGTCAATCCTGATCTTGAACCTCTCTTTTCGCATCAAAAACAGCATTTGCCAACATTGTGGTTATTAGGCAAAACCGGGGCTGGGAAGTCATCCTTGATTCACGCTATTACCGGAGATGATCAAATTCAAATCGGAAATGGTTTTCAGTCATGCACATCAGCATCATGCAGCTATGATTTCCCACAAGATAAACCTCTATTTCGTTTCCTGGACACGCGTGGCCTTGCCGAAGCCAACTACGATCCTGACAAAGATATCGCTGCCTGCCAGGGTCGTAGTCATGCATTGATCATTGTGGCCAGGGCAGAGGATCCGGAGCAAAGTAGTGTACTGCATGCATTGCGAAAGATTAAAAAAACCAGTCGTATAAAACACTTACTGCTGGTGCATACAGGGATTGAACTCATCGCTGATTCGAATGAGCGCCAACAATGCATTGCACACAATCAAGAGCAGTTTGAGAAGGCGTGGGGCGAAAAGGTGGACGCTGTCGCTGTCGATTTTGAACTTGTAGGTGGCGGCGCTACAGGCGTCGATGAACTTAAGAGTCAATTAACAGAGTTTGTTCCTGTTCTGGCGCTGATTAGTGACCAGGAAGAGCATGTTAATGCGGAAGAGAACAACTTCGCTCATCTGAAAAAAGAGGTGCTCTGGTATTGCGGCGCTGCAGGGGCCAGTGATGCCGTTCCCGGTGTGGGTTTAGTCTCAGTACCTGTTATACAGGGAAAAATGCTGCACAGCCTTGCCAGTCAGTATGGCGTTGAGTGGAATAAAAAACTGATGTCCGAGTTCGTAGGCGCCTTGGGTGCGGGATTCGGGATTCAGTACGCTTTCAGGCTTGGTATTCGCCAACTTGTTAAATTCATTCCTCTCTATGGCCAAACCGTTGGCAGCGTGACAGCAGTTACGATTAGCTTTTGCTCCACTTATGCTATTGGTCGCGTTGCTTGCAAGTATCTATATCATAAGAAAAGAGGGGATGCTGTTCCTGAAGATGAAATGAAGGCCATATATAAAAAAGCACTGGATGAAATTAAGAAGTTTTCGAAAAATGAAGCGAACGATTAATAGTGTAAAAATTGCCACTCGATTATCGAATGGGGTGATACCGGTTATGCTCGCCATCATCGGGTTTCCCCTTGTTGTCTTAGTCGGATTTGGCTTGTTTGCTATCTATCAAAGTGGTTTTAGCTTGTATTTTATGGGAATGCTTGCATTGAGTACTGTCGTCGCCGTTATTCCAGTATATTGGCGAAAAAAAGAAGTGAATCAGGCGCCAATAGCCAATTTGAATGATGGTTTAGTGAAAGCATCAACAGAATGGGGGGTGCTGGACAATCAAGTCTGGTTGGAATTGAGTGAGCGTATCAACCAACAGCTTGAGCAGAGTTCTGAATGGAGCGATCTAAAAGAGCACGGACTGGAGCTGATAACATTAACCTCCAAACAGTACAATAAAAATAGCAGTGATAATGAACTCGCTTTTTCTGCTCCTGAGTTGTTGATGTTGACCGAAGAGATCAGTCGTCGATATCGTCATATATTGAAGACGCATGTGCCGTTTGTAGATAAAATCAACCTTTCCACCCTCAAGGTGCTATTTGATAGTGGTGACAAAGCAAAATATGCGTGGAACATATATCGGGCTTATAGAATATTTTCACCTGTTGGCTTGATAGCAGAAGCTCGCGGGCAGCTGTTGTCTAAAGCCTTTGGTAGAGTGAATCAAGAACTTCAAATCAAGTTGAAACAAGCATTGTTGCAAGAAGTATTGGCGGTCGCTATCGACCTGTACAGCGGCCGATTTAAAACTGATGATGAAATCGAACAGAGCCAGGCGGCAGTCAAAGATCAACAACGCATGGCGGTGATTCTAGACCCGCTTCGAATATGTTTGCTTGGACAAGTCAGTGCAGGAAAGTCATCTCTAATTAACTCACTCACCAATGGTATGCTGGCGGAAGTCAGTAAACTTCCTTCAACAGGTGGTATTGAGGTTCATGAGTGCAGGCTGGAAGGTATTGATACGATACATCTTGTGGATTTACCCGGTTTGGATGGTGATGACAAACATGAGAAGCTGTTGCTTGAGCAGGTGACCAACAGTGATTTGGTGATTTGGGTGTTAAAAGCCAATCAACCTGCTCGCTTGTTAGATACTCAGTTTAAAAACAAACTGGATGAGTTTTATGCGGATTCAAAAAATCGTTCCCGTAAACAGCCAACAATTATCGGGGTGTTAAACCAGGTTGACGGGTTAAAACCACTTGGTGAATGGGATCCCCCCTATGATCTTGAAAATGTGACTTCAGAAAAAGCCGAAAATATCAATAATGCATTAGTGCATAACCGGGAGTTGCTCAAGCTGGATTGTCTGATTCCACTCTCTGTGGGTGATGACAAAGAGCAGTATAACCTCACAGCCCTAAAATCATTAATAGACCAATATTTTGAAAGCGCTATGCAAGTTCAGCTAAACCGCAGACGGATTGAATCTGGCGGTAAGCTGAATCTGGCAGATCAGGCAAAATGTGTTTATCAGACAGGTAAATCTCTATTTAAAATTGTGACCAGGTAAATGGTTTAAATGTCTCGGATTGAATGCTGTGGTTTTCTCCCATGAGTAGACTATTGGAGGTTGTTATACTAGCCCTTTCAAGGTGGCTCATTTCATGAGAAGCCTGTATGTTGAAACATGAGGTTTCTTCTTGTCGCAGGTGCGTTTTGGCATTTTCTTTTTCGGCCCTCTCTTGTGCTTCTTAAATTTTGCCCTGGCCCTGATGGGGTCGGACCAGCGCAGCACGTTGTTTTATTGGTAGTTTATCTCTCTAAGATACTGTTATGCCCGCTTAAACAGACCATTTTTTCCGTAGAAACAGCCCCGTAAAGTGCTGGAGTCTCTTTGAGCACCTGGCCAGATGCGGAACGACCCCGGAACACTCCCCGCACACCTTTCACTCTTGACACTATCGATAAGCTAATACAAAAACCCGAATAGCCAAAGAGGAATTTTATTCATAGCGCCGATTTCCAGATCGTCAGAAACGATAAAGCCCTGTTTGGCGTCTTTTATCTGTTTGTTGGATTTATTTCTGCCTCCTACTTCAAAGGCATAAACATCATCTATGATGAAATCTCCATTTTTAGGGTAATTCAACGAATGACGATAGGATAGCGAGGAGGCAAAGAATGTTTCTCTGATGGTTCCCACTTTTGGAGCATCACAAAATATACTGAAGAGATTTGTATTGTCCAGATAGAGTTTCTCTGGCTTGGAGATGATGCTTACACCAGCAGACTTTGCTCCAAGTATGCGAATGAGTCCTGCTGATTGCAGTATGCCCAGGTATTTGTAGAGTGTTTTTTGATTGAGTTCTACTGCACCACAAAGTTTGGAAATGTTGACGTCAAAAGGCTCACTTTTGCATAGCATGATAAGCATTTTTTTAAACGCATTGATTTTGTCATGATCTATGGCATAGATGGAAGGAAGGTCTGCAGTGAGGACCTGCATCGTAGCAGATAACAGTTTTTGCAAATAACTCCCCTCCCCCTCTTTATAGAAAGGGTATGCACCATGTTTTAAGTATGTGTCAAAGTATGCCAGGGGTTTGATAGTGGCAAGAATATCCATTGCGATTTGCGTATGATTTTTCAAGAGATCTTCCAGGCTATACGCCTTTAACGCTGCGCCGCTTTCCAGTTCCAGAAACTCTCTAAAAGAGAGGATAGGAAGTGTATGCATCATGGCGCGGCGACTTAAATCTGCTTTCGCATGATCCAGGGCAATAGCGCTTGAACCCGTAAAGATAACTTGCAACTCAAAAAAGCTGTCATAGATGAGCTTCAAGGCAATCTCGAAATCCTTGACTTTGTGTATCTCGTCGATAATCAGGAGTCTGCCGCCCACTTTCTGGAAAGCATCGGCGATGTTAAATAAACCTTCGCTAGCCACAAGTGGATGGTCGCCAATGATATAGAGCGTCTCTTTTGGGGATCTGTTCTGTTTGAGATGTTGCAGCAGAAGCGTTGTTTTGCCGGCGCCTCTGGCACCTATGATACCGATCAACCTTTCGTTGAAATCAATCTCATCGTATAAAAAGCGCCTGTATACTGGAACCTTTTGTGACTTTATTTGGCTGGAAAAGAGAAGTAGCGACGCAATCATTTTTCATTCCATTAATGAAATAAGCATTTGTTTTTAGCATTGTAATACAAATAATAGCATACTTTTTTTATTCTCCAGTAAGAGCTTTTGTGGCGGTGCTGGTCGTCATTGCACGACGGGATTAAATAATTGGGGAATAATTGGGGTCAATAATTGGGGTCAGATCAAATAAACCAGAGCAGCCCTAAAAACCAATAATTCAGATATACTAAACCACACCAACCCAGCTAATCAAAAGGACTTGATATGGCCAGATCACCCAGACTTTTTCTTCCGGGCGTTGCCCAACATATTGTTCAGCGCGGTAATAATCGCCAAGCCTGCTTTTGCTCAAATGAAGATTGTGCAGTTTACGCCCATTGGCTACGGGAGGCTGCACTGGAACATGGTGTATTGGTTCATGCATGGGTGTTTATGACCAATCATGTGCATCTGCTGGCCACGCCTTTGGAAGAACATTCCGCCTCATTGATGATGCAGCATCTAGGGCGGTTGTATGTTCGATATTTCAACCGTCAATATCAACGTAGTGGAACGCTGTGGGAGGGGCGCTATAAATCCTGTCTGGTGCAGGATGATGGATATCTCCTTAGTTGCTACCGTTATATTGAGCTAAATCCCGTGCGTGCCGGGATGGTGGATTGTCCGGCAGAGTATAAATGGTCGAGCTATCAGGCGAATGGCCTTGGTAAATCGGTTGCCATGTGCACGCCACATTCCGAGTATTTGGCTTTGGGAGAGGGCTGTGAGAGCCGGTTAGCTTCCTATCGTGAGTTGTTCAAGCACGATGTTGATGGGGAGTTGTTGAGTGAGGTTCGCCGTACCGTTAGTCAGGGGTTGGTGTTAGGTAGTGATCGATTTAAGGATGAGGTGGCGTCTATTCTGAAATGTAATACACGGCCTCGTCCGGTGGGGCGGCCGAGAAAAATAGTGGATGCGCCATTGTCTGGAAATTTGTTCTGACCCCATTTCTCGGAAATTTGTTCTGACCCCATTTCTGATCGTACATTGCCAACAGGCGCTTGATGATATTACTCTTCCGGGTATTGCTCCCTCTCCACCCTGACCCAGCCGAAGTCGCTGAATACGGTGAAGATTGCAGGCACCACCAGCAGCACCAGCACGGTTGCCGCCAGCAGGCCGAAGACAATGCTGGTGACCAGCGGGATCAGGATCTGCGCCTGCAGGCTCGTCTCGAGCAGCAGCGGGGTCATGCCTGCGGTGGTGGTGAGGGTGGTCAGCAGGATAGAGCGGAAGCGTTCGCGGCTGGCCATTTTTGCCGCTTCGGGAATCGAGTGGCCTTCTGCGGCGCGCAGCTTGAGGAACTCCACCAGCAGGATGGAGTTGTTGACAACGATGCCCGCCAGCGATACCGCCCCCATGATGCTGGGCATGGAGATCTCCAGCCCCATCAATACATGCCCCCAGATAACGCCGATCATCGACAGCGGAATGGCGACCATGACACCGATGGGTTCGATATAGCTACGGAACTGGAAACTCAATAATATAAAGATCGCCACCAGGCCAATGGCAAAACCGCGCACCATCGAGGAGCCGGTCTTGCCCGACTCTGCCGCCTGCCCTTCGATGTCGATGCCGATATCAGGATATCTCTCTCTCAACCCCGGTAAAAAGCTTTCACCGGTGGCTTTGAGAATCTGGTCGGCATTGCCGAATTCCGTATCGACATCGGCAGTGATGGTGACCGTCCTGACGCCCTGGATGCGCTGGATGCGCGCAAACCCCCTCCCCAACTCGACATCGACAACCGTACTTAACGGCACCTGGTCTCCGCTGGCAGTGAGAATACGGAAATCCATCAGGTCACTGACCTGATCCCGGCCGGCATCATCCAGGCGCACGCTGATTTCGTAGGATTCGTTGCCGGACTGCACCTCGTCGGCGGTGATGCTGAAGAAGGCGGCGCGCAGTTGGGTGGCGATAGTGACGGCATCCAGGCCGAAGGCAAGGCTTCCTGGTTTCAGGCGCAGGCGAATCTCGGGCTTGCCCGGGCGCAGGTCATCCGAGAGATTGATGACTCCCTGGTACTGCCGCAGCCACTGCTGCAGCTCCAGCGACGCCTGTTTGAGCTGGCGCATATCGTCACCCTGCAGACGCACTTCGATCGCCAGTCCAGCCGGGCCGACCTGCGGCTCCTTGAAGTTGAGGCTGATGACGTCAGGCAGATCGCCCAGTTCACTGCGCCATCGATTCAGGAAGTCATCGGTGCGGCCGATGCGCTCTTCAGCGGTCAGCAGGTCCACACTGATGGTCGCCACATGGGTTCCCGTTTCGTTGGCATCGAGATTCTGGTTGTAGCGGATGGTGACATCCTGCACCAGCTTCTGCTGCTGCGGCTGCAGCGGCGTATAGTGATCATCGACGCGCTGTAGCGCATCGGTGATTTTGGCAACGGTCTCCTCGGTGCGCCACAGCGGCGTTCCCTGCGGCATCAGCAGGCGCGCCTCGATGGAGTCGCCGTCGATATCCGGGAATGCAATGCGCTTCAGGTGGCCGCCGGCAAGCATGCCGATGGAGGCAAGAAACAGCGCCACCACCAACCCCAGGAAGAGGTAACGCCAGGTGATGACAAGGTCCACGACACTGCCGAGGGCCTTGTTGCGCAGCCACTCGACGCCGTTGTCAAAACGCAGACGGAATCCCGACAGCTTTTCATTGTCGCGTTCACGCCCCTTGAGTGCATGTTCAAGATGATGCGGCAGAACCAGAAAAGCCTCGAGCAGGCTGATTGCCAGCACTGCGATCAATACCACGGGAATCACTTGCAACACCTTGCCCATATTGCCGCTGAGAAACGCCAGCGGCACAAACACTGCAAAGGATGTCGCAAACGAGGAGAGCACGCCTGGCATCACCTGTTTGGTGCCGTCGATGGCTGCGCGCAGCGCGGATTTGCCGTTGCGCAGATGGGTGGCGATATTCTCGGAGATGACGATGGCGTCATCCATCAGCAGTCCCAGCGAGATCAGCAGCGCCACCATGCTGATCATATTGATCGACTGCCCCAGCAGCGAGAGGATAAAGAGGCCGCCAAGGAACGACACCGGCAGCCCCAGCGCCACCCAGAAGGCGAAGCGGAACTTGAAAAACAGCCACATGACGATGAACACCAGCACCAGCCCCTGCAAGCCGTTGGAGACCAGTATCTGCAGGCGGCTGCGCACGATGCTGGAGTTGTCATTGGTGAGCGTCAATTTGACGCCGGGAGCAGCCAGCTGCAGCTCATGCTCGACGAAGGCTTCTACGGCATCGAATACCCGCAGGGTATCGTCACTCTTGGCTTTATTGATCTGCAGCAGTGCCGCACGCTCTCCATTGAAAAGAATCTTCTCTTCATCCAGCTCAAAGGTGTCACGAATGGTGGCGATATCGCCGAGGCGCAATTCTCCTCCGCTGTCGCTGGCGCCGATGATCACCAGCTGTTTGAGCTCTTCGATGGTGCGCCGCTGATCCATGAAACGAATCAAATAATTGCGCTGCAGTGTCTCGATGGCGCCAGCCGGCAGATCGACGCTCTGGCGTGCGATGGCATTAGAGATGTCGCTGATGCTGAGTCCATGGCGCTGCAGGGTCACGCTGGAAACCAGTACCTGCAGCTGATGCTCGGAAAATCCGTTTACCGTCACCTGCGACACCAGCGGCAGGCGCTGCAGGCCATCCTTGAGCTGCTCAGCATAGGCTTTGAGATCGGGAGTGCTCATCGGCCCGCTGACGGCCAGTGAAACCACCTGGTCCGTACGCGCCAGCTGGCGGATGACCGGCAGTTCGACCTGCTCGGGAAAGTCGTCGATCGCCTCGACTTCGCTCTTGATGTCATCCATGAACTGCGTGAAACGTCCCTTCTCAGTCATCTTGACAGTCATGCTGGCGCTGTTTTCAACCGCCTGGCATTTCATCTCATCGACATCGTTGACGCTGTCGACGGCATCTTCGAGGCGTTGGCAGACTGCCAGTTCGACATCCTCGGGCGTGGCTCCGGGATATGGCACCGTGATCTGCAGCTCCTGGGGGGCAAACTCCGGGAAGGTTTCACGCTCCAGCGTCGGCAGTGCAGAGACGCCGAGCACCAGCAGAAACAGCATCAACAGGTTTGACGCCGTCGGGTGTTTGGCGAAAAAGCTGATCACTTGCTGCTGCCTTTGACTGATGCAAGCAGCTGCTGCAGCGTATCATCATCGTCAACAGTCTCGAGCAGCATGCCGTCGATGGCGGGCGCCAGATCCGAGAGCACGATCTGCTCTCCTGCCTTGAGTCCATCTTGAATAATGACATAGTCAGCACCGCGTGCAGCCGTTACTACAGTACGCCGCTGCAGGCGTTTCTGCGCATCGACCACATAGACCATCTGCTCATGCAGAGCGCTCAATGGAATGACGATGGCATCAGGATAGGGAGCGCCTTTTAATTCAACATTGACAAACAGCCCCTTCACCAGCGGTGGACGTTTGCCGGGCTGCACCCGCGCATAGGGCTGGTCAACCTCGACGATCACGCCCACGGTGCGCGTGCGCGGATCGAGTTCGTCGCTGAGCCGTTCAACAGTCGCGTCCCACTCGATGGAGTGAC
Source organism: Pseudomonadota bacterium (assembly GCA_034717755.1). GTDB lineage: Bacteria > Pseudomonadota > Gammaproteobacteria > Chromatiales > Chromatiaceae > Sva-25. The sequence continues at coordinate 16,215 of JAYELV010000089.1, forward strand.
CTCCCTGCTGCAGCATCACCCGTGCCGTAAGCCCGAGTTTTTTGCCGATTTCGACATCCGCAGCCTCGGCGATATTCACCACCTCCCTGGAGTGGATCAGCCCGCCAAGACGCCCCATGGGAACCTGCACCGCGACTTCCGCCGTGTCGATGCCGTCCGCAGTAATCATGGCGCCCAGTCTGTCGTTGACCAGTTGTTGATATTCGACCGCAACTTTGGAGATGCGGCCGTTGAACGGCATGCTCACCGTAGTGCGCTCAAGATTGAGTTTGGCTCCGGCAAGCTGCGCCTCCAGCTTCGCCATCTCCGCCTGCAACTTTTTGCGCTCGATCGGATAGAGGCTGATGCTGTTGAGCTGTGACTGCACACTCTGTTTCTGCTGCAGATAGATGCGCTGCTCCTTCTCATATTCGGAGTAGGAGACCGTTTTGTTCGCCAGCAGTTTCTCTTTGCGCTGCAGTTCGTCCTCGGTAATTTTCAACGCCTGTTGCTCGATCTGCAGCGATGCTTTTGCATTCTGCTCCTGCACGTCGACCTGCGCCAGCGCCACACCGCTGCTCTCTATGGCTGTTTCCGCCTGTACGATCGCCAGTTCATAGTCGCTCGGATCGATTTTCAGCAGTACCTCTCCAGCCCGGATCAACTCCCCCTTCTCGAGGCGCGGGTGCAGCTCGATCACCGTGCCGCTGACCTGGGCGACCGCGCTCCACACCTTTCCCGGTTGCACATTGCCGGTCGCTGTCAGGTGCGGCACAACATCACTCTGAGGGACAGTCATGACCCGTACGGTCGTGCTTCTCTCTGCAACAGGCATCTGTACGGGTTTGCTGCTGTTCTTTTTTTGAATGACAAAGATGCCGACACCGATGAGAATGGCGGGGATGATCAGGAGACGTTTTAGGCGATGGTTTTTCATAGGTGATCACTATTGTTGGTGTTTGACTTGTCATTCGCGGTCGGCCGGATAATGCTGCTGCGTTACCGGCACTTCCGCCATCCGTGGCGGTCGGAAGACCGCTCCCACCAAGGATTGATTGTCTTTGTAGGAGCGGTCTTCTGACCGCGATAGAGTTGCGGGTTAATCGGGCTACTCAGTCACCAGTTTGAAAGCTGCATGACAACCGACGCAGTTATCCATCAACGCAGCCATCTGTTCCAGAATATGATCTCTGTCACCCAACTGCTCTGCATCCAGCGCAAGCTGGTCGAATTTTCCGTGGGTTTCAAAACCCAGTTTTTTGAACCCCACAGGAAGCTTGGCAACCAGTGACAGCGGCACTTCACCCTGCGCAGCACGACCTACCCGGTGTGCAGCCTTTGCCACAGCCGTCATATCATCCGCAACTGCAGCTCTGGTGATCTGTTGCACCGACAGTAGAAAATCGCGCATTTCGGTCAATACCAGGTTTCGCTCTCCATCACTGAGCATGATCGCGGTGCGTTCATCACTCGATGGCGCCACATTGCCCTGGACAATAAATTTATAAGCGCCGGCAGCAACGAATAGCAGCAAAACCAGCAACAAACCCCAACATAACTTGCACATACACAACTCCCATTTGACAGATTGAATTGATTATAGAGGAACTCTACCCCT
>JAYELV010000090.1:0-1034 GCA_034717755.1 Pseudomonadota bacterium
GCGACGCGGCAATATTCCTTGGATTACTTCATTCCTCGCAATGACAAACAACCGTAGGGTGTCAATAAGCGAAGCGCATTGCACCGAAAATGGCGGGATGCGCTCCGCTTATGCCGCCCTACGGTTCTGTTTTTTTCCACAGATGAACACAGATAGACACAGATATTCCTACACTTTTTAATCTGTGTGTATCTGTGTTCATCTGTGGTTAACCTTTCTTAATCCCCGAACAGCACCATCCTTTGGGTTATAATCTCCTCTCATGAGCGATAAGAATCCAAAACGCGGTATCTACCTGCTTCCCAATCTGCTGACGACTGCGGCGCTCTTCAGCGGCTTTTTTGCCATTCTTGCCGCTATCGACGGGCACTACGACAAGGCCGCGCTGGCGATTTTTCTCGCTATGCTGCTGGATACTCTGGACGGGCGGGTTGCACGCATGACCCACACCCAGACGGCTTTCGGCGCTGAATATGACTCACTCTCCGACATGGTCGCCTTTGGGCTTGCGCCCGGTTTGGTGATGTATCTGTGGACACTGAACGGACTGGGAAGACTTGGCTGGCTGGTTGCCTTTGTCTATGTCGCAGGCGCTGCATTACGACTGGCGCGCTTCAACACCAAGGTTGAAACTGCGGATAAAAGCTATTTTGAGGGTTTGCCCAGTCCTGCGGCTGCAGGGGTGGTTATTGGTGCTCTGTGGGTTGCTGTCGATTACGACCTCACTCCCGATATGCTGCGCATCCCCGTTGCAATACTCACCGCCTTCGCGGGTCTGGCGATGGTGAGCAATCTGCGTTATTACAGCTTCAAGGAGGTCGACTTCCATGGCAAGGTGCCGTATATGCTTGTCGTTGGCGTCACCCTGGCTGTTGCTGTCGTCATCACCGAGCCGCCGCTGGTGCTGTTTTCGCTCTTTTTCCTCTACACCTTCTCCGGCTTGATCACCACCCTGCGCAGCAGAAAAAAAAGCTGATCATCAAGCTTAGCTCTTATCACTCTCTGTTCTCTCCTCACTGCTCGACTTGAAGAAT
>JAYELV010000091.1:0-1030 GCA_034717755.1 Pseudomonadota bacterium
GCTACACCGGATTGATCACGCGAAAGATCGTCAGGAAAGCCTGCGTGGGAACAGACGTGCTGCATGACCCCGACCTCTGGCTGTGCACCACCTGCTACACCTGCCAGGAGCGCTGCCCACGCGAGATCAAGATCGCTGATGCGATTCTTGCGATCAGGGAGATTGCTGTGCACGAAGGTATCATGCTTCCAGCGCACCGAAAGGTCAGCCAGCTGGTGCTCGAGCACGGTCATGCCGTGCCGATAAACGATATGGTTAAGGAGAAGCGAGAGTGCCTCGGGATGGATGCGCTGCCGGAGACGGTCCACAAATATCCAGAAGCGCTTTCTGAGGTGCAGACACTCCTCGGTCTTTGCGGGTTTGACAAACTCGTGGCTGGCTCGCAGGAGTGAGTGCCGCCAGCATGAAAAAATTATCACCCTATCCGGATCTGGGTTGCATCGCCCCACCGGTATCCCTGAACTGCCTTGAGCGGCTGGAGATCAAAAACACATCAGATGTGAAATCCCATGGATGGACTGTCAGAACCAGATGGTGACAGTTCAGATGACCCCAACAGCCGATAGGTTAATTTATCCGTGTTGGAATACAATGTGGATTGTATGACAACGGCTTATGACGTACCGGCAAGCGAACTGATAATGTGCGCTGCACAGAAACTGAAAGCAAGCGATGAGATCAAACCCCCTGAGTGGGCAGGATATGTAAAAACAGGCGCGCATAAGCAGATGCCGCCGGTTGATGCGGACTGGTGGTATGTGCGGTGCGCTGCAGTGCTGCGGCAGATACGCACCGGGGGACCGATCGGTGTCTCGAGGTTACGTTCAAAATATGGCGGAAAGGAGCGCAACGGAACGATGCCGCCATCATTCAAAAAGGGAAGCGGAGCCATCATACGAAAGATTGTCCAGCAACTGGAAAAGATCGGATATGTCAAAACAGTGAAAGAAGGGCGTGCTGCGACTCCTGATGGGCAGCGATTTCTGGATAATGCCGCTTACGAGGTAACACAGCAGGAATCAGGTGAATA
>JAYELV010000092.1:0-1024 GCA_034717755.1 Pseudomonadota bacterium
GAACCAACGAGAAAAATCAGACAATCAAGATTGTGGGGCGCTATCAGCAGTTTCGCGCCGTGAAACTGGCAGTCAAGCGGCTGCTCACCGGTAAAAACCCGCGTGAGCGAAGCGGCATCATCTGGCATACGCAGGGATCTGGCAAATCGCTTACCATGATGTTCATGGTGCGGGAGATGTACCGCCACCCCGAGCTTATGAGCTGGAAGGTGGTGTTTGTCACTGACCGCACCCAACTGGAGCAGCAATTAAGCGAGACCAGCCAGAGCGTGGGATTTACCGTCAAACCGGCTAACAGTATCGCCCGGCTGAAGGAATTGCTGCCAGGGGATTCATCGGATTTGATCATGGCTATGATCCACAAGTTCCAGGAGCATGACTTACGCGAGATATTTCCGGAACTGAATCCAAGCCCGCACATCCTCATCATGACCGACGAGGCACACCGTTCGCAGTACAAGGTGCTGGCTGCAAATCTTGACCGCGCCCTGCCAAATGCCACCAAGATCGGTTACACCGGAACCCCCATCGACAAGACGGAAAAGGTGTTTGGCGACTACATTGACAAGTACACCATGCGCCAATCCATCGAAGACGGTGTGACGTTGGAGATTGTTTACGAGGGTCGCACTCACAACGCCGAAGTCTCTGACATACCAGCTATGGATCAGGAATTTGCCGATGTATTCAGCGAATATACCCTCCAGCAGCGGCTGGAGATCCTGGGCTATGGCTCCCGAAAAGCCTATCTGGAGGCGGAGGAAACCATCGCCGCAAAAGCCGGGGATATGGTGCGGCACTATATTGAACAGGTCTTCCCAAATGGCTTTAAGGCGCAGGTGGTAGCCACCTCCCGCGAGGCAGCGCATCGCTACAAAGGGGCTATCGACAAAGAGTTACAGAAAGCGATTCTCAGGCTGGAAGAATCAAACCCGCGCCTGATTGATCTGGAGCAACTTAAGAAAGTCCGGACAGGGGTTGTGATCTCGGGCAGAAACGATGACCTGCCGCATCTTAAGGAGCA
>JAYELV010000093.1:0-1022 GCA_034717755.1 Pseudomonadota bacterium
GCATGGAAGTCGAATTCGTGACGGGTTCAGGTTACACGCAAGCTTTAGTGACTTTAAAAACCACGGATGTTCGAATGGTTGCTGATACAGAGATACTTTCAGTTCGCGCCCTCGATGCCGCGTAGCATCATGGTTCGCATCCCTACACACAGGCAACCCACTCACCCCGGCGAAATGCTTCGGGAGGAGTTTCTCGAGCCCATGCAAATCAGTCAACGTGATCTGGCCAATGCTATCCATGTTCCCTATCAGCGAGTGAATGAAATTGTCAATCAAAAACGAGGCGTATCCCCTGGTACAGCGCTACGTCTTGCAAAATTTTTCGGTGTCTCCGCCGATTTTTGGCTCAATCTGCAAATTCGCTGGGATCTTTATAGAGCACAGGCCAATGAGGCGGATGAGCTAAAAACAATTGAAGACTTCCATCATTTGCAAGGAGCAGTCTGATGGCTCAAGCAAGCGTAAAATTCGCCGACATTCAGGATGCATTTGATTTCGTGAGCTTTGGAGATGAGCTCATGGAACATGCAGCCTATTTGTGCAAGCAGACCGGCAAGATCTATTGGCACAGTGAATTTGACGATGATGAAGAGGCCCTGCCGGAAGATATCGACGATGATGAAAAGTACATCGCCATCCCGCACAAAAATGATTTCAACCTCGGCAAAAACCTGGTGCTGCAATTTGCCGCAGAGCAGCTGCCTGAATCATTCGACAAGGTGAGGGAGATCTTCAGCCGTCGCGGCGCCTATGCGCGTTTCAAGGATCTGCTGGAGTATCATGATATGCAGCAGCAGTGGTATGACCACGAACAGAAAGCTGGCGAGAATGCGCTGCGTGAGTGGTGCAAAGAGAGTGGCATCCGGGTTGCAGGCTAACGCCCTCCTGCTGGTTTACCCCGATCCTGCACAGTATCAAAAAATGGCGGCCAAGGCCGCCATTTTCCTGCTATCTGCCTCTCCACCAGGGTGGTGGAGGCGGCGGAGGCATCATTCCCGGCTCCGGGCGCATGCCGCGCTGCA
>JAYELV010000094.1:0-4856 GCA_034717755.1 Pseudomonadota bacterium
CTGGCGACACTGATACATCCATGTATGACGTAGGCTCGAGTCGGCATCCATGCCTCCTACGTTTCTTACAGATACGCCCGCAAACAGCGACTTGGCTGGCCAATTGATCAGCAAGCTGAATAGTTACGATAACTTTTCAATAACCCTGCGCAGACTCGTGGTCAGAAGACCACTCCTACAAATCGATACGGCGCCAGACGTGGGAGTGGCCTTCCGGCCACGAAATGCATGCAGCATCATAGGCCGGATAAGGCGCTTTTCACCGATTTTTGATTCAATACGGATCTTCCCGTGCTGTCATCCGGCTTTGTGTCGCCGGATTTCGCTTGCGCTCATCCGGCCTACGGGTTTTTCGTGAACGGAGTTATTGAGAAGTTACAAGACATTCTTATCCGGTTGATTCATTGTGATCTTCGTGTGCTTCGTGGTTCAGTCTTTTATAATGTCGATACTTTATGGGTGCATTGAGAAGTGCTGATTGCCACAAAAGCATATTGCAATTCTCAGCAAAGAGAGTAAAATTCAGCGGCTAATTTGAATGAATGCATATAACTTCCTTTGAGGGGACCACATGCCGAGTGTACGCGTTAAAGATAACGAACCTTTTGATATCGCCCTGCGCCGTTTCAAGCGCACCTGTGAAAAAGCCGGGGTTCTGGCTGATGTTCGACGCCGCGAATTTTACGAGAAGCCGACCTGGGAGCGCAAGCGCAAGAAAGCTGCTGCAGTAAAACGCCACCAGAAGAAATTATCTCGCGAAAACCGTCGCTGGGAACGTCGCTACTGAGTAGCAGTAGAATGTTGAAAGCAACACTGCAAACAGATCAGATCAAGGCAATGAAGGCTGGCGATAAAAAACGCCGCCAGGTCATACGCCTGATGTTGTCGGCAATCAAACAGATTGAAATCGACAGCCGCAAGGAACTCAGCGATGATGATATCATCGCGGTGCTTGGCAAAATGCTCAAGCAGCGTCGTGATTCCTACACCCAGTATACCGATGCGGGCCGCAACGATCTTGCCGGGCAGGAAGAGTTTGAGATTACCATCATCAAGGAGTACCTTCCTGAAGCACTCTCCGATGATGAAGTCGCCGCCATCATCGATGAGATAATCGTCTCCACAGGAGCCACTTCACCTAAAGAGATGGGCAAGGTCATGGGGCAGCTAAAGGCTAAATTACAGGGCCGCGCCGACATGGGCGCCGCCAGCGCACTGGTCAAACAGAAACTGACGACCTGATCCACTTCCAGGTGCTAAGCTTGTCTCTATGGCAGGCATGATCCCCCCCGAATTTATTGACCAACTTCTCTCACGTATCGATATCGTGGAAGTGATCAATCCGCGCGTGCCATTAAAAAAAGCAGGCCGGGAATTCCACGCATGCTGCCCTTTCCACACTGAAAAAACCCCCTCCTTTACTGTTAGCCCTCAAAAACAGTTTTATCACTGCTTCGGCTGCGGCGCGCACGGCACCGCCATCGGCTTTTTGATGGAGTACGACCATCTGACTTTCGTTGAAGCCATTGAAGAGCTGGCAAACAGTGCCGGCATGGAAGTTCCGAAAGGAGCAGGAGGTGGCAAACCCGCTGCAGATTACAGCTCCCTCTACCAGATGCTGCAGCAGGCGAGCGACTATTTTCAGCAGCAGTTGCATCAGCATCCTGATGCAGGCCTGGCAACAGACTACCTCAAGCAACGCGGACTCAGCGGTAGGATTGCAACTGAGTTCAACCTCGGCTTCGCGCCTCCCGGATGGAATCATTTAGTCAATGCACTTGGCCGGGATCAAAACAGCCGACAGCTGCTTCACAAAGCTGGCTTGATATCAACATCTGAGAGCGGAAAGGAGTATGACCGCTTTCGTGAACGCATCATCTTCCCCATCAAAGACACCCGGGGGCGCGTGGTTGGTTTTGGCGGACGGCTCCTCGGCGACGGCAAGCCAAAATACCTCAACTCCCCTGAAACCCCCCTGTTTCATAAAGGCGAGATACTCTATGGCCTGCATGAAGTACGTCACGGCGGTTCGGGAAAACTGCAAATCATAGTTGTCGAAGGCTACATGGATGTCGCTGCGCTGGCCCAGTTTGGTCTGCACAACAGCGTTGCCACTCTCGGAACAGCTACCACGCAACGTCATCTCGAACTGCTCTACCGCACCACACCCAAAGTGGTATTCTGCTTTGATGGTGATCGCGCCGGCCGTGATGCCGCATGGAAAGCACTGCAAACCACCCTGCCGGCGATGAAACCGGGTCGCGAGGCGCGATTCCTGTTCCTGCCGGACGGTGAAGATCCTGACACTTTGATTCGAAAGGAGGGCAAGGAACAATTTCTGCGGCGTATCGACATGGCGTTGTCGCTATCTGAGTTTCTGTTTCAGCACCTCTCCGCCGACATTGACACCACCAACCTTGACGGCCGCGCCAGGCTTGCTGATCGTGCGCGGCCACTCATTGAACAGACCCCTGCCGGCAGTCTGCATGACTTGCTGTTGCAGCAACTCTCCAATCTCACCGGACTGGAAACCCGGCAACAGCCACGCCGTCAGCCTCGCCAACCTGCATCACAGACCCGGACACCACTGCAACGATCCCCCCTGCGTGACGCACTGCGTTTGCTGCTGGAGGATCCGCAGCTGGCATCGCTGGAGAACCTGCCTTCCAGCTGGAGGGATTCACAGGCAAAAGGCATCGAACTGTTCACAAGCCTGGTCGACCTATGCCGCTCATCCCCCTCAATCACCAGTGCTGCATTGATTGAACGCTGGCCCGATGAGAATATAAAATCCCACCTGGCAAAATTGTCGACACAAGCCATTTTTGCCCCTGCGGAAGGCCTCCAGGCCGAATTCATTGGTGCATTGAGACTGCTTGGTGACCAACACAAGCAACAGCAGCTGCATTCCCTGCTGCAACAACCCCTCAATTCACTGAGTGAAGAGCAGAAGGCGCTGTTGAAACAACTCTATAGTGAGAGAAAAAACAACAATTAATTGAGCCATATTAATTATTTTTGCTATAATGGTTAGTTAGTCTATTTAATCTATCTACAGGTCAGTATGAAGCAGGAGAATCCAGGGTCGCAGATCAAACTGTTGGTTGAGAAAGCCAAGGAACAGGGCTATCTTACGATTACAGAGCTCAACGACTACCTGCCGGATACCATTGTCGACCCGGAACAGTGGATTGAAAACGTCATCTCGACATTCAAAGACATGGGAATCAAAGTCTTTGATAGTCCGCCTGATGCCGACGACCAATCCATGGCTGAAGATGCGCCTGCCGCAGATGATGACGCAGCGGACGCCGCCGCCGCCGTGCTGGCAACTGTCGACAGCGAATTTGGCCGCACCACGGATCCGGTGCGTATGTACATGCGTGAAATGGGAACGGTTGAACTGCTGACCCGTGAAGGCGAGCTTGAGATTGCCAAACGCATCGAGGATGGATTACGCCAGGTATACAGCGCCCTTGCGCAGTTCCCGCCTGCCGTAGAGCAGCTGCTCGAACTGTTTGATGTCGCCTACTCTGAGGACGGCAAACTCAGCAATGTGATGTCCGGTTATATCGACTACGACGATGATACTCCGGTTACTCCTGCCAACGGTCAAAATACCGACGACGAAACCCAAAAATTGGGACCTGACCTCAAGGAGACCAAGCGCAATATCACTGTGCTGAAACGCAACTACAATGCCCTGCTCAAAGCAGTGCGTGAGGATGACTTCGACAAAGCCGAGAAACAGCGTAGTAAAGTTATCTCTTCGTTTATCCAGTTCAAACTGATTCCACCGGTTGCCGTGCGGCTCATCAGGCTCCTCAAGGACGCCATGCTGGGTATCCGTACTCGCGAACGTGACATCATGCGCATTTGCCTCGATGCAGGCATGGATCGAAGAAGCTTTATTACCTCGTTTCCGAATAATGAAACAAATCTCAAATGGGTCGATGAGCAGTGCAAAGGAAAAAACAGTGCAGCGCTCAAACTGAAACCCTCGGCTGATCAAATTCGTAAAATCCAGAACAGGCTATTAAGTCTGACGGATATCACCCAGCTGAGTATTCGGCAGGTCAAGGAGTTGAACCGCCAGATGGCAATTGGTGAAGCCAAGGCTCGCCGCGCCAAAAAAGAGATGGTGGAAGCCAACCTGCGCCTGGTAATCTCAATCGCGAAAAAATACACCAACCGTGGCCTGCAGTTTCTCGACCTGATTCAGGAAGGCAATATCGGCCTGATGAAGGCAGTCGATAAATTCGAGTATCGGCGCGGCTATAAGTTCTCAACCTATGCGACCTGGTGGATACGCCAGGCAATTACCCGCTCTATCGCTGACCAGGCGAGAACCATACGCATCCCCGTGCACATGATTGAAACCATCAACAAGCTCAATCGCATCTCGCGCCAGATCGTCCAGGAGCAGGGACGTGAAGCGACACCGGAAGAGCTGGCGGAAAAGATGGAGATGCCAGAGCACAAAATACGCCAGGTCATGAAGATTGCAAAAGAGCCAATCTCCATGGAAACGCCTATAGGTGATGATGAGGATTCACACCTGGGAGACTTCATTGAAGACGCCAAGGTGCTCTCACCGGTCGATTCCGCAACAATGCATGGTTTGAGCGAAGCCACACAAAATATGCTCTCCGGGCTGACAGCACGCGAAGCCAAAGTGCTGCGCATGCGTTTCGGCATCGACATGAACACCGATCACACCCTCGAAGAAGTTGGCAAGCAGTTTGACGTCACCCGCGAGCGCATTCGCCAGATCGAAGCCAAGGCGTTGCGCAAACTCCGCCACCCTACCCGCTCTGAGCGCCTGCGCAGCTTCCTCGACGAATAGCAAAAGCAGC
>JAYELV010000095.1:0-17504 GCA_034717755.1 Pseudomonadota bacterium
GCACCAGCGCCACCGTGACGATTTGAATCAACAGAATCGCAAAAAAGTATTTAAGCATGCTTCGTCCCGGTCAGGCGTTGTATCGGTTATTCTTGACGCTATGCTGGCAGAAAATTACGGAATGCGCTACTGCTTAGTCGTTGTCCAAAAATAACTTCCCGATCCTGCTTGCCCTGTTGTCCCTCTTCCGCGTTCCAGCAAGAGTTACATAACGCTGCTATGCGCCCCTTGCTGCGCCTTGAAGACGAACAACATGACTGCGCGGTATCGGTATCAGCCTGTTCAAACAATTCTCGGCACTTTACACTCCCCACTGTGTTTTGGTGGATGTTGCTTTTCCCTCTCTCTTATTCACCACGGAACAGACTGAATACAGGCGAAGAAAACAAAAGATTTCCGTGTGGATCGCGTGATCCGTGGTTTCTATTGTTTATTGAGACTCAGACAGAAAAAGCGCTACACTACAGGAGAACAATCCGATATGGGCAATAAACCAATGCGTCATTTTATCCGTGGTCTGGTACTCTTTTTTCTGTTTTCTTCACAACCTGTAATGGCATCGCCAGACTACCGGCAGCATGTCCCTGCAGAGCTCGACCCCTGGGTTGACTGGGTGCTGTGGGAACACAAGGAGTTGCAATGTCCCGTCTCTTACCAGGGTGAAAAGCGTTATTGCATCTGGCCTGGCAGCCTGCAGCTGCAGCTCACAGATAATGGTGGGCGTTTTACGCAAAAGATCACTGTTTACAAAAAAGATCTCGTCTTGCTGCCGGGTGGTGTCGGCAGATGGCCTGAAAATGTGCGGGTGGACGGAAGCCCTGTTGCCGTACTCACTCAGCAGGCCCTGCCGGCAATCAATCTGCTGCCTGGCAGTTACCAGGTAGAGGGTGAATATGCATGGAATGCTCTGCCTGAGTCACTGCGTCTGCCCGAGACTGCGGGTATTGTTTTGTTAGAACTCAACGGTCAGAACATCACCTATCCGTTGATCAAGGGTGGCGAGATCTGGTTAGGCGCATCGACCCAAAAATCACTCAGCAAGCGTCCGATGGACAAGCTTTCACTGGTGGTGACCCGTAAACTGAGCGACGGCCATCCGTTCGAGATGACGACACAGATGCAATTGCAAGTTTCTGGTCAGCAGCGTGAAGTGGTGCTCGGCGCCCCGCTGCTCGATGGTTTTGTGCCGCTGCAGGTGCGCGGCAAACTGCCTGCCAGACTTGGTTCTGATGGAAAGCTGCGTGTACAGGTCAAACCCGGGCAGTGGCAGTTGGAGGTAGACGCTTACAACCCGGATTATGTGCAACAGGTTGCGCTGCCGGGGCAGGCTTCGCCCTGGCCGCAAGAGGAGGTGTGGGCTTTTGAAGCCCGGCCGGAAGTACGCCTGGTGGAGATCGCAAATGGCACACAGGTGGATCCGCGCCAGACGCGTTTACCGCAGCAGTGGCGGCAGTTGCCGGCCTATCTGCTCAAAGCGGACGAGGCGCTGCAGATTAAAGTCATCCGCCGCGGTGACCCTCTTCCTGATCCGGATAATCTGCGCCTCAAGAGAACGCTGTGGCTGGACTTTTCCGGGCAGGGATACACCATGCAGGACAGGTTGCAGGGAAAGATGACATCCGGATGGCGCTTGTCTGTTGATCCTGATATTGAGCTGGGCCGGGTTACCCTGAATGGGGAGCCGCAGTTCATTACCCGTATGGATGAAAATCGCCCCGGCGTAGAGGTGCGCCGAGGCGCCATCGATCTGCATGCAGAGAGCCGGCTAAACAACAGCAGGGAGATCCCGGTGACTGGCTGGGGGCGAGATTTGCAGCAGGTATCGGCGGATCTGAACCTGCCGCCAGGCTGGCGTCTGCTGGCGACAACAGGGGTGGATGTAGAACATGCATCATGGCTAAAGCAGTGGTCGCTGTATGACCTGTTTGTGGTGTTTATCGTGGCTTTTGGCGTCGGCAGATTGTGGGGCTGGCGCTGGGCTGTAGTTACATTGATAACGCTGGGATTGATCTGGCATGAACCCGGCGCTCCAAGAGGGATCTGGTTTTACCTGCTGGTGGTGGCGGCGCTGAGCCGGGTCATAACTGAAGGCAAAATGGCGTACCTGCTGCGCAGCGCATGGCTGGGTGGCCTGGTGGTATTGGCGCTGATTGTATTGCCCTTCGCCATCGATCAGGCAAGAACCGGACTTTATCCTCAATTAGAGCAGAGGCCGCATCAATACACTCTCCCCGCGCCTGCCCCGGCTCCCACGCGGGAGATGAGTGATGCACCGCAGGTCGAAATGTATGAGATAGATGCAAAAAGAGCAGCGAACAGGGCGAAAGATGTCATTGGCGGCATGGCTTCATCGATCCAGAGCTACAGGGAGCCGAAGTCGAAAATCAGGAAGCAGTGGCTGCCTGATAAAAATGCGCAGGTGCAAACGGGCCCTGGTCTGCCGGATTGGCAGTGGCGACGTATCGCCCTGAGATGGGATGGTCCTGTCACTCAATCACAACAGATGCAGTTGCTGCTGGCCGGGCCTAAACTTAGTATGTCGCTCAATTTTCTGCGCATTCTGCTGGTTGGGTTTCTCGCATGGCTATTCGTGGACTGGACGAGAAGCCGCCTGCGTACCAGGGCCGCGTCAGGGGCGTCGAGTGCCATCAGTGCTGCCGCAGTTGTGATGATGATTGTTGTGGGATTCGGCGGTGTGCAGGATGCCGGGGCCGGTGATTATCCCTCATCCGAACTGTTGCAGGAGTTGGAGAAGCGCTTGATCGAGCCGCCGCAGTGTGTGCCGCAATGCGCCGATATTACTTCTATGCGTCTTGATATCCTGGATGATAATTTCAGCATCTTCATGCGCGTCAATGCGGCGCAGGAGAGTGCGGCGCCAGTACCTGTGGGAGCGCTTGTTGCGCTCAGCGTCTGGATAGACGGCGAGCCGTCGTCATTGCTGCGCGCAGGTGGTCAGCGCTGGGTGCAGATCCCCGCCGGAAAGCATGAGCTTGAGATTATTGGCCGTATGCCGGAGCAGAGACAGTTGAGTCTGGCGCTGCCTCTATTGCCGCATAAACTGGAGGTCAGCGCCAAAGGGTGGACGGTTGAAGGAGTCAACCCGCAGGGCGTTCCCAATAAGCAACTGCTGCTGAGCCGAGTGACCAGGGCTACTACGCAAAATGCCGACAACAAGCTGATGCCCAGGGTGCTGCCGCCGTTTCTTCGTGTCGAGCGGACACTGAGACTGGGTATGGAGTGGTCGGTGGAGACGCGTGTCACGCGCTTGTCGCCAACGGGTGTGCCGGTATCGATCCAGATTCCCCTGCTGCCCGGCGAATCGGTGGTGACAGAGGGTTTTCCTGTGAAAAACAGCAGCGTGCTGGTCACGCTGTCGCCCGGTGCGCGTGGAAGCAGTTGGAAATCACGATTGGCTCAGAGTGAGCAAATCACGCTGAAAGCGTCACAATCCAGCGGATGGATCGAGCGCTGGAAGGTGGATGTCAGTCCCATCTGGCATGTGGCCAGCGAGGGGATTGCGCCGGCGCATCATCAGCAGCAGGGCAACTGGCTGCCGCAATACCTGCCATGGCCGGGTGATGAGGTGATTCTGAATATCAGCCGCCCCGAAGGCGTCCCCGGCGCCCTGTTGACGGTGGTGGGCAGCAACATGACGGTCAGCCCGGGGAAGAGAGCCACCGATACACAGCTGAGCCTGAAGGTGAGAGCCAGCCAGGGTGGGCGCTACGAGATGACTCTGCCGCAGCAGGCGCAGCTGCAGTCGGTCATTATTGACGGGCGCAGCCAGCCAATTCGCCAGGAGGAGCGCAAAGTCTCCCTGCCGCTGCATCCCGGTGAGCAGCAATATGTGTTGAAATGGCGCGAGCCTGAAGGTATCAGCACAGGTTGGAAGACTCCACAGGTTGATCTTGGTCATTCCAGTGTCAACGCAAGAATCAAGGTCAAGCTGGCGGGAGATCGCTGGACGCTGTTTGCATTTGGCCCAACGCTCGGGCCTGCCGTACTCTTCTGGGGTGAATTGCTGGTACTGATCGCCATCGCCATTGTGCTGGGTCGATTAAAGCAGTGGACGCCGCTGGGAACCGGCAGCTGGTTTCTGCTGGGTATCGGTCTGACACAGGTTTCACCGGCTTCGGCGCTGCTGGTGGTCGGAGCATTGCTGGCGCTGGGGTATCGCAAACAGATGGACACCAGCGGCATGAAATATTTCAACCTGCTGCAGATTGCACTGGCGCTGCTGGTGATTGTCGGAGCATCCAGCCTGTTGTGGGCGGTGCAGCAGGGACTGCTGGGTGTGCCCCGCATGCAGATCGCCGGAAATGGTTCCACTGCATCCGTATTGAACTGGTATCAGGACCGTTCGGACGCCCTGCTGCCGCAGGCGTCGATCATCTCGCTGCCGCTAAGCGTGTATCGCTGGCTGATGTTGGCATGGGCATTATGGCTGGCGCTCTCCGTGCTGAAATGGAGCCAATGGGCCTGGGGCGCATTCACCCATGGCGAGCGCTGGCGGCATGTAAAGCTCAAGCTGCCGAAGCTCAACAGCAAGCCCAAAGAAAAACAGGATGATAGGAAAAAAACATAACTGCTCTTTTTAAGGAGTTGTCCAGAAATAAATTGCCGATATCGCGCAGCAATGTTGTTCGTATTCAAGGCGTAGCAAGAGGCGCATAGCAGGGTTATGTAACTCTTGCTGCAAAGCTTCCGCTCCTGCTCACGCCCCTGACCTACATCCTTGTAGGCCACGCTGAAGAGGGACAACAGGGCAAGCAGAATCGGGAAGTTATTTTTGGACAACGACTATGTTGGTGAATTCTCAAAAACCCGTATGAATGCTGTCATTGCGAGGGAGCCTAAGCGACCGCGGCAATCTCGCCGGGAGAGTTCGTAGGGTGCAATAAGTGGAACGCATTGCACCATATCCATGCGGCGCAATGCGCTGTCGCTTATTACGCCCTACAGGCAACATGACAATTTTTTGTGTCATTTTGTACAAGATTTACAGAGTAAGAGACTAACCACAGGTGAACACGGATAAACACAGATGAAAAGGTGTAAGAATATCTGTGTGCATCTATGTTTATCTGTGGTCAATCATTCATTCCCGAATCACAGTTATCTCCGCCTCTGCTGCTGACGGCGTTTGGATTTCAGGGGGCGTCTTTTCGTATTGGTGCGCTGTGAAGGCTGGCGTGAACTCCCCTGTGTCCCTTTTCCGGTCCCCTTAGGCTGCCAGGCCGGAACCAGGTGGCGTTTGCCGTTGCCGATCAGGTTGGCGCGCCCCATCTTCTTCAGGGCATCGCGCAGCAGCGGCCAGTTTTCCGGGTCGTGATAGCGCAGAAAAGCCTTGTGGAGTTGGCGGCGCTTGATACCGCTCACCACGGTGATTTGCTCGGATTTGCGCGTGACTTTTTTCAGTGGATTGCGTTGGGTGTGGTACATCGCCGAGGCGATCGCCAGCGGCGTCGGTAAAAACGCCTGCACCTGGTCGAGGCGGAAGTCGTTTTTCTTCAGCCACAGCGCCAGGTTCAGCATATCCATGTCGGTGGTTCCGGGATGCGCCGAAATAAAGTAGGGAATCAGGTACTGCTCCTTGCCGGCCTCCCTGGAGAAGCGCTCGAACATCTCCCTGAAGCGGTCGTAACTGCCGATGCCCGGCTTCATCATCTTCGACAGCGGCCCCTCTTCGGTGTGCTCCGGGGCGATCTTCAGATAACCGCCGACATGGTGGGTCACCAGCTCTTTGACGTACTCCGGATCCTGCACTGCCAGGTCGTAGCGCAGGCCCGAGGCGATGAAGATGCGCTTGATACCGGGCAGCTTGCGCGCGCGCCGGTAGAGCTGCGTCAACGGCTTGTGGCTGGTCCCCATGTTCTTACAGATATCGGGATAGACGCAGGAGAGCCGCCTGCAGGAGGCCTCGATTTTCTCATCTTTGCACTGCAGCCGGTACATATTGGCGGTCGGCCCGCCCAGATCGGATATATTGCCGCTGAACCCGGGGGTGTTGTCGCGGATGTTCTCGACTTCACGAATAATGGAGTCTTCCGAGCGGCTCTGGATGATGCGCCCCTCATGCTCGGTGATCGAGCAGAAGGTGCAGCCACCAAAACAGCCGCGCATGATATTGACCGAGAAGCGGATCATCTCCCACGCCGGGTTGCGTGCATCGCCGTAGGCCGGATGCGGTTTGCGCGTGTAGGGGAGTTCGTAAATCTGGTCAAGCTCTTTGCTTGTCAGCGGAATCGGCGGCGGATTCAGCCACAGGTTGCGTTTGCCATGCTGCTGCACCAGCGCACGCGCATTGCCGGGGTTGGTTTCGAGATGAAACACCCGCGAGGCATGCGCATAGAGCACATCGTCATCCAGCACCTGGTCATAGGAGGGCAGGCGCACCACGCTGTTGTCGCGCTTCAGACCGCGTGGACGATGATCGAAATGGATGACTTGTGCGGCGCCTCTATTCTCATCCTTCTGCTCGCAGGGGGTCTCCATGGCGTAGGGGTCTGCTTCACGGTGTGGTTTACCAGGCGCCTCGACATCAGTCGAGTCTATCACGGTGCAGTCGTCGGGAACGCCCTGGCGCATGTGGCCGGTGCCGCGGATATCGGTGATCTCGCCGATCTTTTCGCCTGCTGCGAGTCGATGCGCCACCTCCACGATGGCGCGTTCGGCATTGCCGAACAGCAGCAGATCAGCCTTGGAATCCGGCAGGATCGAGCGCCTCACCTTCTCCGACCAGTAGTCGTAGTGCGCGATGCGCCGCAGGCTCGCCTCGATGCCACCGATAATCACAGGTACGCCCTTATAGGCTTCGCGTGCGCGTTGCGTGTAGACGATCACGGCCCTGTCGGGACGTTTACCGGCTTTGGCGTCGGGTGTGTAGGCGTCATCGGAGCGGATGCGCCGATCCGAGGTGTAGTGATTTACCATCGAGTCCATGTTGCCGGCGCTGATACCGAAGAACAGATTGGGTTTTCCCAGCGAGCGGAAATCGTCGACTGATCGCCATTCGGGCTGTGCCAGGATGCCGACGCGAAATCCCTGCGCCTCCAGTAGTCGCCCGACAATGGCCATGCCGAAGCTGGGATGATCGACATAGGCATCGCCGGTGACGATGATGATGTCGCACGAATCCCAGCCGAGATCATCCATCTCGTCACGGGTCATTGGCAGCACCGGCGCAGGCCCGAACTTGTGCGGCCAGAACTTGCGGTGGGAGAAGAGATCAGGTGTAATGTTCATCAGCATATTATAGACTCTCGCACCATCAATAACCCCATGCAGTCACTGTGAGATTGGATACCCCATGTCTAGGAGCGGTCCTCTGACCGTGGTATAAGCCTGCATGCATCGTTTTGAACAGCTGTTTCTGACAATGTCAGCATGACCACTCCAGCATCACTATGACCATCAATCGACTCTTTTACGACAAACGTTTTTTCCTGCTCTCGGCACTGCTGGCGAGCATGACCAGCTACTTCTGGCTCGCTTCGCGCTATCCCGCGCTCAACCAGAAGGCGTTGATGGGGGGCGATCTGGCGTTGGAGGATGGTCTCAGCTTCGACGCCTGGTTTCTGGCCGACCAGGTTCCCGAGTGGCTGCCGCAGTTTGTGCTGACCTTCATCAACTGGCTGCACACCAATCAGAACGGCATGCTCTTCGGCCTGGGTTTTGCGGTGATCGTGATGTCGCTGCTGTCGGTGACCAGGCAGTATCTGGCGACTTCGAGCAGCCCCTTGTGGGCGATGCTCAAGGGATTTTTCATGGGCGCGCCGCTGGGGGTGTGCGTCAACTGCGCTGCGCCCATCGCCTATGGCATGTACAGGAAGGGGGTGCGTGCGGAATCTGCGCTGGCGATGATGATCAGCTCTCCCACCCTGAATGTCATCGTCCTCTCCATGGCGCTGGCGCTGCTGCCGCTGCACCTGGTGGTGATCAAGCTGGTCACCACCCTGGCGCTGATCTTTGCCGCCATTCCACTGCTGGTCAAAGTGACTCCGTCGGAGGCGCAGATCGATGTGCCCAACGAGAGTGCCGAAACTTGTGCTCCGGGTGAGTCCGTCAACGCCTTGAACTGGCGGCAGACGCTGCGCTGGATCGTGCACGAGCTGGCGCGCAACAGTCGCTACATTCTGCTGAAAGTGGTTCCACTGATGCTGCTGGCGGGACTGCTGGGCAGTGCATTGATCACCATCCTGCCGTGGAACGAGCTGGTCGGTTTGATCAACAACCTCGACAAACACAGCGCCTGGGCGCTGCTGGTCGGGGTGGCGCTGTTCGGCCTGCTGCTGCCTGTCCCCATCGCCTTCGATGTGGTGATCGCAGCGGTGCTCTACAACAGCGGCGTACAGGTGCAGTATGTCGCTGCACTGTTGTTCGTGCTGGGGAGTTTCAGCATCTACTCCTGGTTCGTTCTCTACCGGGCGGGGGCGAAAAAGCTGGCTACCAGCCTGGCGCTGACAATCCTGCTGGCGGGCGTGGTCGCAGGAGTTGCGAGTCAACTCTACCATGACCATGTTCATATGCCCTACATGGAGAAGCGTGTCTTCTCCATCCCTCTGAACGACGCCTATCCGCGCCACCGGGTGAGTGCGCCGCAACCGGCGGCATCTCCACCACCACTGCCAGCGCCGATGACGGATTGGCGGGCGGAATTCTCATCATCGCCACAATTGAAAATTTCCTCGATCACCCTCGGGACCGACACAACTGCGGAGCAGGGCGCTGCTTCCGGGTGGAGAATGAGACAGATCGAGGATGCGGGATTTCGTCATCACCCCAAGGCGTTGATCGAGCAATTCTACGAACCACACAGCCATATCAATGGCGTCAGCAGCGCCGATGTCAACAGGGACGGCTGGGTCGACCTGCTGGTGACGACTAACAATGGTATCCATCTCTATTTGAACCTGGGCGGACGCTTTGCGTTGACTGCGCTGCCGGACTATGCCGGGATGAAAGGCCGCATGGGTGCTGCTGCACTGGTCGATGTCGACAACAACGGCTGGCCGGATCTGCTATTTAGTGCGGCAGAACGCGGCGTCTATCTCTCATTGAATAGCCAGGGAATTTTTCAGCAGCCGACACGCATCGACAGCAGTCCCGCCTATGTCGCCATCTCCCTGGCTATCGGAGATCTCGACAGAGATGGCCTGCTGGATGTCGTTACAGGCAATTATAATGGCCTGGGGACGGCGCTGGAGAGTCAGGAGACGTCGAGAAACCAGCGCCTGATGCAGCGCCCGGACCACGGCTTCGAAGTGCTTGCGCTTCCCGGAACACCCGGCGAGACGTTGACTGCCCTGATCAGTGATCTTGATGACGATGGCTATGTTGATCTGCTGGTGGGCAATGATTATGATGAGCCGGACGTCTACTACCGGGGCGGCAGGGATGGATTACGGCAGTGGGACAGGGATGCGCTGCCCTATACGACACGCACCAGTATGAGCATCGACAGTGCCGACATCGACAACGACCTGGTGCTTGAAACCTATCATGTACAGATCGCGGAGAAGGGCGTGCGCAGGTCGCAAGTGCATGGAGAGATGACGATTCCCTATACGCGGGAGCAGTGCCAAAGCGGGAATCCCGATTGTGAACTGCTGAAGGCGCGCAATGCGATGCGAAATCGCCGCATGAAGGAGTGCACCTCGCTCGATCACGCCTATCAGAAGGATTGTGTGCTGGCGATATTCAATCAGCGGGCAATGCAGTCGAGAATGCGCAATCAGGAGGTGACGGTAGCGAAGTATTTCGAACGCAGCTACAGGGACCTGCTGCCATTTTTTAAAATACAGATGCTCGACAGCAGTGTCAATCAGGAGAAAGACGCCGACCCTGATGCCTTTTTTCCACAGGATATCCGTCAGAAAGCGAATGAGAATATGCTCTTTTTCCGCACCTCCGACGGCTACAGAAATGCAGCGGAGTCATATGGGGTTGCAAATCCCGGGTGGGGATGGAACGGGCGCTTCTTCGATCTCGACGGTGATGGCTTTCAGGACCTCTTTGTCGTCAACGGCGGCTTTCTCAGCAACCTGGTGATGGAGAACATCTGGTACAGGAACTGGGGAGGGAGGCGTTTTGTGAATACCTCCGCCGCTGCCGGGCTGAACGATATGGAAATCACCTTGAGCTACAGCAGTTTCGATGCCGACAATGACGGCGACCTGGATCTCGTCACCTTTACCGATCTCGACCACCTCAAATATTATGAAAACGTCAACAACCCGAATCACCACCTGCAGATCCAGCTGGATGACGAGATTGGCAACAGGAGCGGAATAGGGGCGAAAATCACCATCTTCTATGGAGAGAACAACCAACTGCACCAGGTGCGTGAACTCAAGGCGAGCGGCGGCTACATGTCATTCGATGCCCCCATCGCCCATTTTGGACTGGGACGCTATCAGCAAATCAATCGTATCAGCATCCGCTGGTCTACAGGGGAGACGACACAGCTCGACGGCCTCTTTGATGCGGCAAAGCGTTACCGCATCAGTCGACCGCGGCAAACGTAAGGAGTTGTCTCTATATCCGGCAGTGGTCATTTGCTTGTTCGCCGTATGGTCGTATGAATGTGTTTGTGCTATAGTTCCTGTATGACAAGTCATACGAATAGGTGGCGGTATGAGAATCAATGCCAGATTAGATGATGAATATAAAGAAAAATTCCATGAGGTTCAGCGTCATAGCGGTAAAACACGCACGGAGATTCTGAAAGAGGCGTTGGATGATTACTTTCAGGTGGAGTACAACAAGTTAACACAAGATGCCTTGGCGAAAAACCGCAAGATAGTGGAAATGATTGGCGGTATTTTCGATGGGCCTGAAGATGGCTCAGTCAACTATAAAAAATATGTAATGGACTATCTTGATGAAAAATACCCTGATCGCTGATACCGGGTATTGGTATGCGTTGTTCAACAATCGAGATCGGCACCACCAGCGTGTGGTTGAATATACCTCCAGGTGCAACAAAAACCTCATAACGACTTGGCCGGTTATAACTGAGACATGCTACATGCTCTCTAGTCGGCACAGTATTATGGCGTCAATAAGATTTTTAGAATTAGCCGCTACAGAGATGTTCACTGTTTTTCAGTTGGAACAAGAGCATATGTTTCGAGCATCGATGCTGATGCAGAAATATGCCGACCTGCCGATGGATCTGGCCGATGCCTCCCTGGTTATTCTTGCCGAGGAACTCGGGCATGGGCGTATTCTCTCCACCGACCAGCGTAATTTTCGCACCTACCGCTGGAAAAACCACCAGCCTTTTGAGAACCTGCTGTTTCCGGACAGTTGATAAAGAGAGCAGTATCATGAAAACACGCATCATCCTGAATGGAAAAAAAGCGGGGCTGAAAAGCGTCAGGGACGCTATTTCAGAGACGCGCGAGCAGGCCCCTGCCGTGGAGGTACGCACCACTTATGAGGGCGAGGTTTCCGGTGCTGCCATCGTTGGCGCTGTGTGTAATGGCAGGCAGGCCGGAGGAGGGCAGGTGCTGGCGCCGAATGCCTGTATCAACGATGGACTTCTGGATGTGTTGATCGTGAAGGATTTTTCCCCCCGGGATCTTCCGCAGGTGATTGACGAGATTTTGAATCCTTCATCCGAGGGGCAATTCGCGATGCTGTTCCAGACGCCGTGGGTGGAGATGTCCTCGCATGGAAAAATCGCTCCTGTCAACCTCGACGGTGAGCCTTATCGCTCCAAGGTGATTCGCTTCGAGGTGCTTCCAGGCGCAATCGACCTGGTGCTGCCCGAATTTTGTCCTATGCTGCAAGAGACACATTGATAGCGATGCGTATATTACATTTCAGTGATCCTCATTTTGATCTCTCGCTGCGCACCCTGCCATTTAAAAAATGGTTTGGCAAACGCGCCATCGGCGCACTGAACCTGCTGGCTGGCAGGGGGCGTTTTTTCGATGAAGCCGAGGAGAAGATCGCGGCGCTGAATCGCTTTAAGAATGAAAACAGTATTGACCTGGTGATCTGTAGCGGGGATTACACAGCGCTCGGGCTTGACGCGGAGCTGCGCAGTGCCGCCGAATTGATCGCAGCGCTGACCGATGCACCACAAGGCTTCGTCACAGTGCCTGGAAATCATGACATCTATGCGAAAGATGTCATTAAAAACAGCTATTTTCTCAATAACTTCGGCGCATTCATGCAAACCGATATGCCTGAATACTGCTCGGACGGCATCTGGCCCTTTGCGCGCCTGATCGGCGACGATATTGCAGTCATAGCGGTCAACAGCGCCAAGCCCAACCCGGTTCCATGGCGCTCGGACGGTCACATTCCGGGTGTGCAACTGGAGGCGCTGAAATGCATCCTCGAAGATGAGCGGCTCCGCGGACGCTTCCTGTTTGTTGTGACGCACTATGCATCAAGGCTGGAAAACGGCCAGCCGGACACCAGGCTGCATGGACTGCACAATGCCGATGATTTTCTCGCGATCTGCAAGAAAGTATCCACAGGCGCGCTGTTATGCGGTCATATACATCGCTGCTACCGTACACCGCTGGAAGGGTTGGAGGTGGATCTTTACTGTGCAGGCAGTGCGACCAAGGAGCATCGTGAGGGGTTCTGGCTGTTTGATATTGAAAACGGTGCATGCCGAGTCAGCCAGGGATTCTTTGATGCCGAAAAATTTACTTATTTCGTCAAGGAGATAAACGCATGATGAGTATGCTCTCAATAACCCCGTGCATGATCGCGGTCAGAAGACCGCTCCCACAGTTCTAAGGAGTTGCCCATAAATAACCAGTGGATGGTTTTTCAGGCAAGTGTTTTATCGATACCTAAAGAGGCGCTCAGTTCTGCGAACAGGGCTTTTTCACCTGTGCTGATCCGCTCGCCGCCAAAGCCAAGAAAGCCCCCCTCTTTTGCTGCTTTGGCGACATTCTCTGCAACTGAAATGGCCCACTCCTTATACTCTGAACTCTCTTCTGCAGTGGCTTTTTGTTTGAGCAGCCTGTTGACGTCCCGAGTATCAGATAGCAGCAGCTGGCGGAAATCTTCCCGGTTGCCGACATGCTTCTCCTTGATGCGGGCTGTTGCATTTTGGCGGAACTCTTTTGCCTGCGCCATCGCCTCTTTGCGATCATCGAGGTTCGGCAGTATGCCCTGGATGATTTCGTTATGCGGGTAAGCTTTTAAGCCGCCCATGTAGGTTTTGGCGCTTGCCATGAGCTCCTTGATGGTTGCCAGGCCGCTGCTTTCCGCCATTGCCATGGCTGAGCCAATTAGCATCGGTGTTGCCGACAACAGCAGTTGCTCCTCGTCGCTGAATCTCTCTTTAAAAGACATGGGAATTCCTCTGTGTGATGTTGTGTGTGCCAAATAAGATCATTTTACTGCTGGAGATATCTGCCCGGTGATCGGAGATCTGGGCGGCCCTGTTTCTGCGCTCGGTTTGGTGAAAAACTGGTAGGCAAGCCATGCCAGCAGGGTGAGAGCAACCACAGGGAAGAGTTTTTTGAAGAGTGATTTATCCTCGCTACCGGCGTGCCCGGCAGTATCGGTAACATTTCCGGCAGCTGATTCTATACTCTCTTTCGCTTGATCTGCAAAGCCATCAATCACTCCCGGTCCAGCGAAGTAGTGGCTCATCTCAGGTGTCAGTGCAGCGGTCATGTTGCTCTTTTGATCATCCAGCATGCTCAGCAAACCATCGCAGTCCAGGCCGTGTTGCTGTTTTTTCTTTGACAGGATGCTCATCAGCATGGGGGTGGCAACTCCCAGCAGGGACGCGCTCGTCTCAGTGGAGATTCCGCTGAAGCCGGAAATGGCACTGGTGATGGCGTTTAATTTACTCTCTCCGAGCAGAGCGCCAGGCATGGATCTCCCGGCAGAAGCCTCAGAGCTGCCGTCATCGCCTGCTGCGCCGAAAAGATTTCCCGGCAAGCCGGTGCCGGCCTTATCAATGGCTTTATTAAATCGCTCTTTTCCGTCCGGTTCAGAGGTTGAAGCAAGGATATTGCCGAGTAGTAGAGGTATTGCTGCTGCAATTGCTTTGCTCATTGCGGGCGAGTCCACGCCGGTAAATTTGGTCACAATCGCAATATTGTCAGGAGTGATCTGCTCGCTGATCAGATCCATAATATTAAATGCCATGAGTCATTCTCCCGCTAATTATCGAGCAGTTACTTTAGTACAGTGATGTTTAAATATCTATCAGTAAAAGCCGTTTCCCCTCATTCACACCAGGACGGCGTGAATGAGGGTGCTTGAATCTGCCTCATCCCTTAACCCAACTCCTTTGAGTTGAGCACCATCATCTTCTCGATCTGCATATCGCGGAAGCTGTAGGGGATGCCGCCGACGCCCAGGCCTGACTCACGCAGGCCTGCAAACGGCATCCAGTCGACGCGGAACGCCGTGTGGTCATTGATCATTACGGCCGATGCATCCAGCCGCTTGTAGGTGTGCATGGCGGTATCGATATTGGTTGTGAAGACGGCAGCCTGGAAAGCGAATGGCAGACTGTTTGCCTGATCGATGGCTTCATCAATTTCATCGTATGCATAGATGCACACAACCGGTCCAAAAATCTCCCGGGTGCTGACCTTGCTCTGCGAAGAGGGGTTGTATAAAACGGTGCATGTATAGGATGTATCAGAAACAGTCTCACCCCCTGCAAGCAGTTCAGCGCCTTCGGTGACAGCCTGTTTCACCCATGAGTCTACCCGTTCCACCTCCGCCGGGCGGATCAGCGGCCCGATCTCTGTCTCTGCAATCGTCGGATCACCGATGATCAGCTTGTTTGCTCCTTCGGCAAGGCTCAGGGCGAGTTCGCGCGCAATGGAGTGATGCACAAAAACCCGTTGTACCGAGACACACACCTGCCCGGCGTGGTAAAAGCTGCTCTTCAACAGTTTTGGCAGCAGATCTTCGAGGTCTGCATCCGGCGCAACGATAACCGGCGCAGCGCCACCATGTTCGAGTGCGCAGCGCGCACCCGGAGCCAGTTTCGAGCGCAGCATCCAGCCGACCTTTGCGCTGCCGATAAAGCTCAGGAAAGCGACTCTTGCATCTGCAACAAGTTGGGTTGCGACATCCACAGTATCGGTGACCAGGGCCTGGCACCAGGCCTCAGGCAGTCCCGCCTCGCGCAGGATCTCGACAAAGTGGAAACATGACAGAGGGGTATCCTCTGCCGGCTTGACAATAACCGGGCAGCCGGCGGCAATGGCCGGTCCCACCTGGTGACAGATCAGATTCAGCGGGTGGTTGAATGCGCTGACAGCAACCACTACGCCAATTGGTTCGCGGCTGGTGAAGGCGAGTTTTCCGCTGGAGGCGGCATTGATGCCCATGGGAATGGTTTCACCGGATTCCGTGCGCAGGCAGTCGACGCAAATTCGGATGCTGTCGATGGCGCGGGTTACTTCAATTCTGGAGTCGACAAGTGGTTTCCCCCCCTCTCTTGACGACTCGATGGCAAGTTCCTCTGCACGATCTGCCATGATGGAGGCGGTTTTTTCCAGAATCTCGATGCGCCGCGAGGCGGGCAGCCACTGGTCGCGGTCGCGAAAAAGCCGATGAGCAGTATCGAGCGCCTGCTCCACGGCAACGGCGCCGGATGTTTCGACGCTTGCTATGAGTGATCGATCAAAAGGAGCAACAACCTCCAGCATGCCAGCGGGTGTGCTGCCTCCGGCGATCATCGATTTGATTACTTCTGTCATGTTGTTCTCCTGTATCGGGAAGTTATTGTATGGGCAACTCCTTAGATCAAGCTGCTGTTGTCCTTGATATCATGATTGAGAATACGGTCATTGTCAGAGTAATCGATCGCGACCTCTACCAGGTGTACGCCGGGGGTGTTAAAGCACATTTCGAGCAGCGGTTGCAGTGAATCCGCCGATTTGACTCGATGACCGTTGGCGCCATAGCTGTTGGCATACATGACAAAGTCCGGGTTGCCGTAATCGAGACCAAAGTCGTCAAAACCCATGTTGGCCTGTTTCCACTTGATCATGCCGTAGGCGTCATCTCTGAGGATCAGCACCACCAGGTCGAGTTTGAGCCGCACGGCTGTCTCCATCTCCTGGGAGTTCATCATGAAGCCGCCGTCTCCACAGATGGCCATCACCCTGCGATGCGGATGGACGATTTTTGCCGCCATTGCCGAAGGCAGGCCAGCGCCCATGGTTGCGAGCGCATTGTCGAGCAGCACGGTATTGGGCATGTAGGCTTTATAGTTGCGTGCAAACCAGATCTTGTAGACACCGTTGTCGAGGGCGATGATGCCGTCATCGGGCATCACCTTGCGCACATCGGCAACCAGGCGTTGCGGATAGATCGGGAAGCGTTCATCTTTGCCGCCCTCCAGCAGATGTTGCTCGAGGTGCACCTTGACCTGCATGAATCTTGAGAAGTCCCAGCTTTTTTGCGGTGTTATGCGGCGGGTCAGGTGCTCGATGCTGTTGCCAATATCACCGATCACTCCCTGTTGCGGGTAGTAGACCGGGTCGATCGCGGCGGTGACATAGTTGATGTGTATCACATCGAAACCGCCCTGCTCCATGAAGAAAGGCGGCTTCTCGACCACGTCGTGGCCCACGTTGATGATCAGGTCAGTGTGCTCGATAGCGCGGTGAAGATAGTCACCGGCAGAGAGCGCGGCATTGCCGAGAAACAGCGGGTTGCGTTCGTCGATGACACCTTTTCCCATCTGCGTGCTGAAGAAGGGGATGCCGGTCTCTTCTATAAATGTGGTCAGTGTTTGACTGGCATATTTTCTGTTGGCGCCCGCACCGATCAGAATCAGGGGGTGCTTCGCCGATTCGATCATCCCGACGGCGTTGGCGATAGAGTTTTCGCTGGCATGGGGGATGTCAAACCGGCTTCTGGCGATGACCTTTGCATCTGTCTCTTCACAGGCGATATCTTCAGGCAATTCAAGATGAGCTGCTCCGGGACGTTCACCCTCGGCATTGCGCATGGCTTCGCGCACCCTTGCCGGGATATTGTGGGCGCTGCTGATCTGGTGGGTGTATTTCGTAAGCGGCCGCATCATGTCGACGACATCGACTATCTGGAATTGCCCCTGTTTGCTGGCCTTGATCGGTTTCTGACCGGTGATCATCAGCATCGGCATGGCGCCGAGTTGGGCATAGGCGGCGGCAGTCACAAGGTTGGTTGCGCCGGGGCCGAGTGTGGAGAGACACACGCCGGCCTTGCCGGTAAGGCGGCCATAGGTGGCAGCCATGAATCCGGCCCCCTGTTCATGGCGCGTCAAAATCAGTTTGATGGATGAATCTTTCAGTGAGTTGAGGAGGTCAAGGTTCTCCTCACCGGGAATGCCGAAGATATACTCGACGCCCTCTGATTCCAGCGCCTTGATGAACAGATCGGATGCTTTCATTTGCTGTTTCTCCCGGAGGCTATTCTCTAGATCGAAGATCTATTACTCAGTTGTAATCATAACAGCATGCCTGATAGTACTTTTTCGAGTAACTTCTCAATAATCCCGTGCA
>JAYELV010000096.1:0-4827 GCA_034717755.1 Pseudomonadota bacterium
ATCTGTTTTGATACACCATGGCCATGCAGCAGGACTGGCGCGCTTTCGAGCGCGAACATATCTGGCACCCTTATAGCAGTTTGGGTAATCCGGCAGATCTCTACGCGGTAACCTCCGCGCAGGGCTGCAGGCTGATGCTCGATGATGGCACAGAGGTCATCGACGGCATGGCCTCATGGTGGTGCATGATTCATGGCTATAACCATCCGCGCTTGAACGATGCGATCGAGCGTCAACTGCATGAGATGGCGCATGTGATGTTCGGCGGTTTGACACATCAGCCTGCAGTAGAGCTGGCGCAGCGTCTGTTGGATTTGACACCGGAGCCGCTGCAAAAGGTCTTTTTTGCTGATTCCGGTTCCGTTTCCGTCGAAGTAGCGATGAAGATGGCGTTGCAGTACTGGCAGGGGAGGGGCAAAAGGAGAAAACAGAGACTGCTGACGATTCGCAACGGCTATCACGGTGATACCTTCGGCGCTATGTCGGTGTGTGATCCCGAGGGAGGCATGCACCATCTCTTCAGCGGCATCCTGCCGCAGCAGCTGTTTGCGCCTGCGCCGGAGTCGCGCCCGTCAGAGCCCTGGGATTCTTCTGATATCGCTGTTTTTGCACAGCTGATCGAGCAGCATGCGGATGAGCTGGCTGCAGTCATTCTGGAACCCGTCGTGCAGGGCGCCGGCGGCATGCGATTTTACCATCCGCAATATCTGCGTGAGGTGCGCGAGCTTTGTGACCGCTTCGGCCTGTTGCTGATCGTTGATGAGATCGCGACCGGTTTTGGGCGCACCGGCAAGCTGTTCGCCTGTGAACATGCAGAGGTGACGGCGGATATCCTATGTGTAGGGAAGGCGCTGACAGGAGGCTATCTGAGTCTGGCCGCCACCCTGGTGAGCGACGAGGTCGCACAGGGTATATGTGCGAATGAACAGGTTTTTATGCATGGACCCACATTCATGGCGAATCCGCTCGCCTGTGCGGTAGCCAACGCCAGTATCGAACTCCTGCTGGAGAGTCCGTGGCAGCAGCGGGTCAATGCAATTCATCACCATTTCGAAGCTCACCTGAAACCGCTGTCTAACAATGAGCATGTTGCGGATGTACGCAGTTTTGGAGCGATCGGTGTCGTCGAGATGAAACAGCCGCTGGATATAGCGCGGCTGCAACGGGAGTTGATCGCGCAGGGCGTGTGGCTGCGTCCCTTCGGTAAATTGCTCTATGCGATGCCTCCCTATACGATTGAGCAGGAGGAGTTGCAGCAGCTGACAGATGCGATCTGTCATGTAGTGGAGGGCTGTATAAGCGATTGAGCATCCCACCGGGAACGGTGGGGCGAGACGCATATTGGTGTGCTATCAGGCAGCAGCGTCGCTCTTGAGACCCATCTTTTTCAGAATGATCGCCAGCGGGCAAAAGCCGGTGAAGGCGGATTGGAACAGGTTGAAGCCAACGAAAGCTGTAAACCATAGCCAGTTAACGCTGAATTGATTTGCCAGCAAAAGGGAGAGAAGGATTGCAAAACCTGCGAAGGCCAAAACGACACGTTCAATACTCATGATGATTGATTCCTGATTGATGAATATCATGATATTCTAACATACTGTATGTAATATTTCTAGTGCAATGATAAAAACTATTGAAGACCATGCCCTGCTGATTCGTCTCCTGGCGAAGCAGTTAGGCGCTAAAGTGTGTGAAACGCATATCTCCTCGGTCATCGTGGCGCATGGTCATGCGTGGAAGATCAAAAAACCGCTGGATCTTGGCTTTCTCGATTTCTCAACCCTGGAGAAACGCCGCCACTATTGTCACGAAGAGATTCGTCTCAACTCCCGCCTGGCTGCGGATGTCTATCAGAAGGTGGTTGCCATCAGCGGGTCGGCTGATGCTCCACAGCTGGAAGGCGAGGGTGACGCCATAGAATATGCAGTGCAGATGCGGGAGTTTCCATCCGAGAATCTGCTGGTAAATGAGTTGCAGTTGCTGAACCGGGAGCACATGCATGATCTCGCCAGGCAGATCGTGGAATTCCAGAAAAAGATTACCAAAGCCGAACCGGGCAGCGTCCCGGGATCCCCCGAAAGCGTGTTGGGACCGATGCTGGACAACTTCACTCTGTTGCGAACACTGGTCGATCATTCACAGGATTTGCAGCGCCTCGATGTGCTGGAGAAATGGACAGTTGAGCGCTATCGACAATTGTATCCAATCTTGCAGCAGCGCCAGCAGGACGGTTTTATCGGCGAGGGTCATGGAGACCTGCATCTTGGCAACATCGTTCTCGAGGGGGAACGACTGATCATTTTTGATGGCATCGAGTTCAGTGAGGAGATCTGCTGGATCGATCATGTGAGTGAAATCGCATTTTTAATGATGGACCTCGATCGAGTCGGGCGCACCGACCTTTCGCAGTATTTGCTCAATCAATGGCTGATTTACAGCGGTGATTTCGAGGGGTTGCGGCTTGTCCGCTTCTACCAGCTCTATCGCGCCATGGTGCGAGCCAAGGTTGCAGCCATTCGCCTTGGCCAGCAGTTGAGCGATGCTGAGAAATTGGATGTGATGGAAGCGTATCGCGAATACCTGGCATTGGCTGAGCGCTATATGCTTCCGGACGACCCCATGCTGATCATTGCCAGTGGTCCGTCCGGATCAGGTAAAAGTGTCGCCGCCAGGCGTCTGGTTGCAACCATGCCGGCCATACAGATCTCATCGGACATCGAGCGTAAACGCCTGGCGGGTTTGTCTCCTCTGTCACGCACCAACAGCAGTCACAATGGAGGCATCTACACCCCGCAGATGTCTGCAAAAACCTATCAGCGTCTTGTAGAG
This sequence comes from Pseudomonadota bacterium, assembly GCA_034717755.1. Classification (GTDB taxonomy): domain Bacteria; phylum Pseudomonadota; class Gammaproteobacteria; order Chromatiales; family Chromatiaceae; genus Sva-25. The sequence continues at coordinate 2,830 of JAYELV010000096.1, forward strand.
TTGAGCGAAATTGTGATCGATGCGGGGTTTACTGCAGTGGCTGATGCCACCTTTCTGCAGCAGCCCTACCGTCGCCCCTTCATGGAGCTGGCGCAGAGGCTCGGCGTTAAATACCGTATTTTGGATATCCAGGTTCCCGTGGAGGAGCTTCAGCGGCGGGTGCAGGAACGTCTGCAGCGCGGTGATGATCCGGCAGAGGCGGATGTGAATGTGCTGAACAGGCAGCTGGCCTCGATAGATGGCTTCTCAGCAGAAGAGCAGCCCCATGTTGTCACTGTTACCGATAGCCGCAACTTTCAGCTGTAATGCTCCACCTCTTCCTGGAAGAGAGACGTAGGCCGGATGAGCGCAAGCGAAATCCGGCAATACAACTACAACCAGCATGACGGATTTTTGCAAGAGGCTCATGTGGTTAAACTATACGCATAGATTCATTTGCTCAACAGCCTGCAGCAATACCTTGACGTCTGCATCTTTCCGGCAGGCATTCTCAGAAAGATAGCGCCGCCATCTCCTGGCGCCGGGCATTCCATTGAAAAGCCCGATCATGTGGCGCGTGATATGGTGCAGTCGTGTCCCTTCAGCCAGTTCTGTTTCGACATAAGGCAGAATTTTTTCAATGATGTCGAAACCTGTAGAGAGTGGATTTTGTTCGCCAAAGAGAGCCATATCCGCATCGGCCAGCAGCCACGGATTGTGGTAAATGGCACGACCCATCATTACACCATCGACCGTTTGCAGGTGTTCCCCGGCCTCATCCAGCGTCATGATGCCGCCATTGATCACAATCTCGAGATCCGGGAAATCCTGTTTGATGCGGTAAACAGTCTCATAATGCAGCGGCGGCTTGTCACGATTCTCTTTGGGGCTGAGGCCCTGCAGCCAGGCTTTGCGGGCATGAATAATAAAGCAGTTGCAGCCACCTTCGGCGACAGTGCCGACAAAATCGCACAGCTGCGCATAGCTGTCCATCTCATCAATACCAATACGGTGTTTGACTGTCACCGGTATGGAAACCACGTCAAGCATCGCCTTGATACAGTCTGCCACCAGCTGCGGGGTTGCCATCAGGCAGGCGCCGAACATGCCGGACTGTACCCGGTCAGAGGGGCAGCCGACATTCAGATTGACCTCGTCATAGCCGTACGCTTCGGCGATTTTTGAGCAGGATGCCAACTCCCCGGGAACACTGCCGCCGAGTTGCAGCGCAACAGGATGCTCGGCGACATCGAAGCGCAAATGCCGCTCCGCATCACCATGCATGATCGCACCGGTAGTGACCATCTCCGAGTAAAGTAAGGTGCGTCGACTCAGCAACCGCAGAAAATAGCGGCAGTGCCGGTCGGTCCAGTCAAGCATCGGCGCAACAGAGATTTTTCTTTTTAATGAAATCAATATGTTATCTTATAAATCAACGGCTTGTATCACTTAAATCATGCTAAAAGTGATACAAGAATTGCCCAAAATAGACTATAATTAGCCTCGTAGTGATACAGATTTGATACAAGATTGATACCAAAAAACCCCGTACCAGTGGCGACTGATACAGGGTCCTACACAATCTGCTGAACAGGAGCAAGATTATGCATAGCGATGATTATAGCATCAGAGGGAGCGACTAATGGCCACCATTACCAAGCGAGGTGGCAAATACCGTGTACTTGTTGTTACGTTCCGCGCTATTCTCACCATTCCGTGCCGACCTATTTGAGATGAGATAAGCGGTCTTGTCTTTCGCATTTTTGGGGAGAACAATACTCACCAATAGCGTGAGATATTTTCGCTTTTCCGAGATTATTTTTTGCTCTCTCCTATGATATCTACGGACAATAAACGTGTAGATTCATGGGCCGGGTTTCGTGTGGACAGCTCGTGGACTTCGCTTCGCGATCATGGGCATAACCTGTGTACAGCCTTCGTCAGCAAGCTGCCTCTAGCTGCACACAGGTTCTACCCATTAGTCCACCGCCTGACCACACTCCACCGGATCAACAAAGG
>JAYELV010000097.1:0-17496 GCA_034717755.1 Pseudomonadota bacterium
TATCGCATTTGTATCGTGGTCAGAAGCCCACTCCCACATTTGATGCCGCAATGAACTGTGGGAGCGGTCTTCTGACCGCGAAATTCACAGAATTATTGAGAACTTACATTATCTTCGTGTAACTTCTCAAAAAGTCTGTGCATTATTCGAGTCTGCGTAGGGTCGGGACCAGCCTTTCAGGGACGCGTGAATACGTCCATGTAAGCTCTGAGAAAACATCCCTGTTTTCTACAGCCCTGAAAAGCAGACTCCCGACCCTACTTCCTGCACCGGGGTTATTGAGATGTTACCCACAATGAACTGTGGGAGCGGTCTTCTGACCGCGAAATTCACAGAATTATTGAGAACTTACAATTTCTTCGTGTAACTTCTCAAAAAGTCTGTGCATTATTCGAGTCTGCGCAGGGTAGGGATCAGCCTTTCAGGGACGCGTGAATACGTCCATGTAAGCTCTGAGAAAACATCCCTGTTTTCTACAGCCCTGAAAAGCAGACTCCCGACCCTACTTCCTGCACGGGGTTATTGAGAAGTTACATCTTCGTGCTCTTCGTGTGCTTCGTGGTAAAAAGTCTTTTAAGATGTCGGTACTCTAATTGGTTCTTTGAGGATTGCTGCATCATGTCTCTTTCTACCATTGAGTACGTAATCTCTGCAGCTCTTTTTGCAAGCCTGCGGCCTCACCGCTGCCGGGATAGTTAAGAATCACCTCTGCATGCGGATTGATGACATAGACAGGATGCGATGTTGCATCGTTGTCGAAATCCCCGGCGGAAAGCTGCCGGCGAAAACTGTCAATCGAAGCAGCGGTCGTACCCATGGCGACCTCCACGCCGGGGCTATGTTTCGCGATGCTGCGCATCTGCTCATGGGTGGCGGCATCTGCGGCGACAAAAAGCCGTTGTACATTGTTGACGGCGGCGATCAATTCAAGCCGCTGCAAACACGCCTGCCGGCAGTCGGCATCCTCGATGATGACCAGACTCCAGTGATCCCGAAAAAATGCAGTATTGATCCCCGGACCATTCAATTGCCACAGCGCCGCATATCCGATGTTGCGCGGAGGAAAGATTTCAGTGCCCTGTGTAGTCTCCTGCTGCCCAACTTCACAGGCGCTCGCAAGCAGTGCAGTGAGCACAAGCAGCGTAGATAATCTGGTGTTTCTCATGTTTGTTCGGTTATTTGGCGTCCACATCCCGGTACGATTCACGATTCCACAGTATATACGATGAATTTTGTACAGGGGTGTTTTGACCGGTATGCCAGTGGATTTTCGTTACTATAGAAAAATTATATATAGATATTACAAATTTAATAAATTGCGTTTTATCAATTTTTTTGCGATATTGCGTCCTGCAATTCCTAATGCCTGCGTAAAGTCCGCCTGACAGAAGGCTTTCTGAGAATATATTCACTATTCCCGAACGGCCTTCAGTCAATGAGAGGAAGATGAAGTGCTATTAGCAAATACACACAGCAACGGCCACGAGCTTGAGTTGCTGATTCAACCGAACAGAAACCTATCCTGGAGTGAAACCAGGCTGGTGTTTCTGTTTCTAGGCCTGTGTATTGCCGTTGTTGCCGTCTATTTCTTTACTCTGGGAGCCTGGCTGGTTTTACCTTTTGCCGGTCTTGAACTGCTGGTTATCGGTGGCGGCCTCTATTTTCAGAGTTGCCATGCCCACCAGCAGCAGGTCATCCGGGTCGATGCAGACAGCATCTCGATCAGTAGTGCAAAGGAGGGAGGGCAACCTGTCTATTTTTCACGAGCCTGGTCGAAGCTGGTTCACACGCGTGATCCATCTGGCTGGTATCCGAGCCGGCTTTTTATCGGCTCTCATGGCAAGTTCATAGAGATCGGTAAATGTCTCATCGAAAGTGAGCGGGAAACGCTTGCTGACAACCTACGTTGCACAATAGAGGGTGCTTAACAAGAATGATCAACCACCACACCGACAATAGTAAACAATCCAGCTCTTCTCTTTTGCACACTCCTGCAAGAGTGAATCTGCCGAGGATCATCAGCAGCTTGCTGCTACTGGTCATCGGGCTGATGAGCGTATCAGTCGTGCAGGCAGAATACGGCATCAACTTCCCGCAACCGGCTGGCGAGGTGGCGCAGGAGATCTACGATATCCATATGTTGACGATGCGCGTTTCCACCGCGTTGCTGATCATTGTTTTTGCATTTGTATTCTATTCACTCTATTTCCATCGTAAAAGTCGTGGCTATAAGGCTGACCAGCATTTTCACAAATCCTGGTTTGGCCAGTGGGCATGGGTTATCGTCCCTGTGCTGGTGCTGGGGGTGGATATGACCATTGCCGGCAAGGCAAATTCAGTGCTGAAAAAGGTCTGGGAAGTCCCTGACGATGAGAACATCCTGGACGTCAAGGTGACCGGCCACCAGTGGTGGTGGGAATTTGACTATCTCGATTCCGGCATCAAAGTAGAGAGTCGCTACATTCCCGAAGAGAAGGCCGGTGATCTTTACCTGCGAGAAGTAGACAACCGCCTGGTGCTGCCCACCGGCATCAAGATCCGCTTCCTGCATACTTCGGCTGATGTGCTGCACGCCTTCTGGGTGCCTGAGCTGGCGGTAAAAAAAGATGCCATTCCAGGATACATTACAGAGACCTGGATAGAGCTGGATCGTGAAGGGGTGTTCCGCGGCCAATGCGCTGAACTTTGCGGTACCTGGCATTCACGCATGCCAATCGTGGTGGAGGTGGTCTCACCGCAGCGCTTTGCCGTTTGGAGTGAAGAGCAGAAAGCGCTCAAACTGGCGGCAGCGGCCGAGGCCAGTACCGATAAGGTATGGAGCAAGGATGAGTTGATGGCGAAGGGCAAGGAACTCTATGACACCAAGTGTGCTGCCTGCCACCAGACAACCGGTCTTGGGCTGCCCCCTGCATTTCCACCGCTGAAAGGCTCGGCGATTGCCATCGGGCCGATAGCAGCACATATCGATATTGTCATCAATGGCAAACAGGGTACTCCGATGGTAGCCTGGAGTTCGATGAATGATTTGGAATTAGCGGCAATTGTGACTTATGAGCGCAATGCCTGGGACAACAACACCGGCGATGTCGTGCAGCCTGCTGACATCAAACAGGCTCGATAGAGGAGAACTGACACATGACTACTACAACCATGACCCATGATGAGGCGCATCACCACGGCGCTCCAACAGGTTGGCGTCGCTGGCTCTTCAGCACCAATCACAAGGATATCGGCACACTCTACCTGTTGTTTGCCCTGACCATGATGTTCCTCGGTGGAGCCAGCGCCATGCTCATCCGCATGGAGTTGTTCCAGCCTGGTATTCAATTGCTGGATCCTGATTTGTATAACAATCTGGTCACCAATCACGCGCTAATCATGATTTTCGGCGCGGTGATGCCGGCTGCGGCGGGACTGGCCAACTGGATGATTCCGATGATGATCGGTGCGCCTGATATGGCGTTGCCGCGTTTGAACAACCTGAGTTTCTGGATTCTTCCGGCTGCGGCTACCATGCTGCTGCTCTCTTTTGTTGTGCCCTTCTTTCCGGGAGGCGGCACCCAGATCAATACCGGCTGGACGCTCTATCCACCTTTGTCGGTACAGGTCGGCATGTCGATGGATTTCCTGATCTTCGCCATCCATCTGCTGGGTATCTCTTCGGTGCTGGCTTCGATCAACATCATCGTTACCCTGCTGAATATGCGCGCACCCGGTATGACCCTGATGAAGATGCCGATGTTCTGCTGGACCTGGCTGGTCACCGCCTTCCTGCTGATCCTGGTCGTTCCGGTATTGGCGGGCGGTGTCACCATGCTGTTGTTCGACCGTCATTTCGGCACCAGCTTCTTTGATGCCGCGGGTGGTGGTGATCCGGTGCTGTTTCAGCATCTGTTCTGGTTTTTCGGTCATCCGGAAGTTTACGTGCTGCTGCTGCCTTCTATCGGCGTGCTCTCTCATGTTATCCCGACCTTCTCACGCAAACCCCTGTTCGGTTATAACTCGATGGTTGGCGCCATGCTGGCAGTCGCCACCATCGGCATGGTGGTGTGGGCGCATCATCAATACACCATCGGCATGTCTCTGGGGGCGGTGACCTACTTTATGATCGGCACCATCCTTATCTCCATCCCGGTAGGCCTGATGATCTTCAACTTTATTGCCACCATGTGGCGTGGTTCCATGACCTTCGAAACCCCGATGCTGTTCGCTGTGGGCATTGTACTGATGTTCACCTTCGGTGGACTCAGCGGGGTGATGCTGGCGGTGGTGCCTGCCGATATGCAGTACCACGACAGTATGTTCGTGGTCGCCCATTTTCACTATGTATTGATGCCGGGGGCGGTGTTCGGTCTGTTTGCCGGAGTTTTCTACTGGTTGCCCAAGTGGACCGGGCATATGTATGACGAGCGTCTGGGTAAGATCTTCTTCTGGACCAATGTCATCGGCTTCAATATCACTTTTTTTCCACAGCATTTTCTTGGACTGGCGGGTATGCCGCGACGCATCATCGACTATAATGTGATGTTCACCGAATTCAATGTGGTCTCCAGTATTGGCGCGATGATCTTCGGCCTCAGTCATCTGCTGCTGCTCTATATCGTCATCAAGGCTATACGTGGCGGCAAAAAGGCCAGGAGCCGCTCCTGGGAAGGCGCCACAGGTCTCGAGTGGGAGTTGAGCTCGCCTCCACCTTTCCATAGCTGGACCGTCGCTCCGAAAATCAAGTAATCAGGAAACAATCATGGCAATACCAGAGAATCAATCACCTGAACTGAGAAAAAAGAACCTGCGCCTGATGTGGCTGTTGTTTGGCTTTGCACTGATGGTGCTGTTGACATCCTTTCCATTCTGGATCGGCATGTTTCGCATCGTCGGTGACCAGGCTCTAGGTTGATTGCAGATGGCGGCTGATAATCAAGGCAATAACAAGCGCACCACCCTGCTGCTGGGGGGGCTGGTGGCGCTGATGTTCGGTTTTGGTTTTGCTATGGTGCCGCTCTACGACCTGCTGTGTCAGGTTACCGGTACGCAGTCTATATCGATACGCACCGGCATGGGTAAAGGTCCCGCTGTGACTAGTGAGATTGATAAATCCCGCCTGATTACGATCAAGTTCGATTCCACCGTCAATCCCAATCTCCCCTGGGACTTCGGCCCCGAGATACGCAGTATGAAGGTTCATCCCGGTGAGATCTATGCGGTGAACTTTGTTGCCAGCAACCGCAGCAATTCGAGTGTAACCGGCCAGGCGATTCCCAGCGTAGCGCCCTGGCAGGCAACACCCTATTTCAGCAAGCTGGAGTGCTTTTGTTTTACCCGCCAGACCCTGAAAGGCAACGAGCGAACGGATATGCCGCTACGTTTTATGGTGTCCCCGGATCTTCCGGCAGAGATTCGTTCATTGACTCTCTCCTACAGTTTCATGCGATTGAATCCGGGACAGGAAGCAGACAAACAGAAGCAGACGCTGCCCACAATAGCTGCAATGAATTAACCAACCATCTTTTTTAACGACTAAAAAGACAACAGAGGAACAGACTTATGTCGTCACAAGCGCATAGCGACGATTACTACATCCCCGATCCCAGTCCATGGCCGCTTGTCGGTATGGTCTCTCTACTGGTTACGCTGTTAGGCGCCGCGTTGACCATGAACGGCGTTGGTATCGGAAAATATGTGGTGGTAGCAGGACTGTTAATGTTTTTCTACCTTCTCTACGGCTGGTTCCGTGATGTGATCACTGAGAATCTCAATGACCGCTATAACAAGCAGGTGGACAGATCCTTTCGTATGGGGATGCTGTGGTTCATCGCTTCAGAAGTGTTCTTCTTCATGAGCTTTTTCGGGGCCCTGTTTTATATTCGCATGATCGCGCTGCCCTGGCTGGGCGGAGAGGGTTATCTCGGAGCCTCTGATGAATTCCTCTATGGCGGCGCCTTCGAAGCCGCCTGGCCATCGAGCGGCCCCGCAGCGATGGGTGGTGAATATACGCCTATGGGTCCCTGGGGAATCCCGGCAATCAACACACTGCTGCTGCTCACCAGCGGCGCCACGCTTACATGGGCGCACTGGGGGCTGAAGCTGGACAATCAAAAACAGCTGGTGTGGGGACTGGTAGCCACTATCTTCCTTGGCTTGTTGTTTGTGATGTTGCAGGCATATGAATACTACCATGCCTATCACGAACTCAATCTGACCCTGGGATCAGGTGGTTATGGCTCCACTTTCTACATGTTAACCGGATTCCATGGTTTCCACGTGACCATGGGGGCAATCATGCTGATGGCGGTTCTTGGCCGCGCCATGAGCAGCCACTTCAGCGCCCACAATCACTTCGCCTTCGAGGCGGTTGCATGGTACTGGCATTTCGTGGATGTTGTGTGGCTGGGATTGTTTATCTTTGTTTACATGTTTTAAAAAAGCATCATCCATGATTCTGTAGACTTTGATACATAAATTTCATACAGACTGTAGGGCGTAATAAGCGACAGCGACCCCCATGGACGGAGGAAGTGCAATCAGATTGTCAGGAACAATCATTGCCGCATTGCGCTGTCGCTTATTGACACCCTACAGTTCATGTTGGTTCCGGCTTACCGGTTTGGGCGCTGTTTTTGGACAGGCTCCTAATCTAAGAGACACCGTGTGGTTCGATCCAGCCCAGGAAATATCCGCCAATGAGGATGGAAAATAGCACCAGCGATAACACGATCCTGACCGTTAGTGCGCGCACTACCCGGGTTTTATCATCTTTACCATCGTCTTTGGCGAGATAGTACATGCCTTCAAAGAGTGAAAAAAGAATGAAAGCGAGCAGTAATATGACTGGTATTTTGAGCATGAGATCCATCGTGTTTCCTCCTGCCTGGTACACAAACTTGTATTCAGGCGCTTAAACAAGCGCCACCCTTCAATTAGTATAGTTCAGTATATTCAGTATGGCCAATAGCTCCCTCCAGTTTCAGATTCATGCAGTCCCTACAGTAATTGTGGTTATACTTGCGCCGCTATTTATTGGACTGGGTGTGTGGCAGCTTGATCGGGCAGAACAGAAACGCAACATTGCCACCTCCCTGGAGATGCGCCGCAAACTGCCGCTGCTGCCGTTTAGCAATCACCTGCCTGAAGCACAACAGCTGGAATTTCGCAAAATGAGTGCTGCAGGAAGATTCCTGGCTGACAAGACGGTTCTTATCGAAAACCGCAAGCATCGGGGCAAAAGCGGGTTTCATGTCATCACACCGCTGCGTACCGATAGCGGGGAAGTCGTACTGGTCAATCGCGGCTGGATACCCGGGCAGGGAGATGCCCTGCCGGCGGGTATTCCATCCGCGCAGGTTGAGGTGACCATCGAAGGTGAAGTGAGTATCCCGTTGCCCCCTGCACTCGAACTCAAACTCAATCTCGAGCAGACTGATACAACACCGCAGTGGCCCTACCTGACCCTGGAAAACTACTCCAGCTGGTCAGGCCTGGAGATCCGGCCTTTTGTGATTTTACAGGCTGAGGATGATGCCAGCGGCTTGATACGCCGATGGCCCCGGCCGCAGGTGGATGACGCCATGCACATTGGTTATGCCATACAGTGGTTTGCCTTTGCCCTGATTGTAGTGGCTATCTGGCTGCGCCTCTCCATCAGCAGGAGATCTACCACAGGAGTTGACGAATGATGACACGGGAACAGACTCAAAACAGAAAAAGCAATATGTGGCAATTGTGGATGCTGGTGTTGCTGTTTGCCCTTCCAGCCGTTGCGGCATGGATTTTTTACTTCAATCCGCAATGGCTGCCGCAAGGCAGAACCAATCAAGGCGCTCTGATCGATCCGCCCAGGCCGGTTGCATCCCTGACACTGCAAACGCCTGAAGGCGGCGCCTTCGACTGGAGTCCGTTCAAGGATCAGTGGACCATGACAATAGTGGCCGAGGGCCGATGTGATGAGCCGTGCATCGAGCAATTGATCAAAGTGCGCCAGATTCGCCGCGCCATGGCCGCCAATCGCCAGCGTATAGAACGCCTGCTGATCCTGCTGCCGGATGCGGCCGGCAACCTGGAGTTGCCTTCCCTGGATGGACTGGAGGGAACCCGTCTCGCTGTTGCCGATCGTGCTGATGAGCCGGCGACCAGGGAGTTGTTCGCAGTTGCGCCGGCAACAATTGAAAACTCACTCTTTCTTATCGACCCCCGGGCCGATCTTATGATGGTGCATGATATGTCGCAAATCACCTCGAAACAGATTCTTCAGGATCTGGAAAAATTACTCAAAGCCTCGCAAAGCTGGGCGCAGGGAGGACAGTATGGCCACCGGTGAATTAACCCTGGGAGAGACAAGCAGCTACTCCTGGAATGACTACTATGAAATGGCTAAACCCAAGGTGGTGCTGCTGATTGCCTTTACCGCCCTGGCAGGCATGCTGCTCTCCACTCAGGGAATGGCGCCCTGGCAGCCCCTGCTGTTCGGGCTGATTGGCATTTCACTTGCCGCAGCCTGTGGCGCCGTGGTCAACCACATTATCGACCAGCGCATCGATGCAGTGATGGATCGCACCAATTTGCGCCCCTTCCCCAGCGGCCACATGGACACCTCCCATGCAATCGGTTTTGCACTGTTGCTGGGAGTTGTCTCCATGCTCATGCTCTACCTGCTGGTGAATCCGCTGACGGCATTGCTGACGTTTGCTGCATTGATTGGCTATGCGGTGATCTATACCCTCTATCTCAAGCGCAGCACCCCGCAAAATATCGTTTGGGGCGGGCTGGCCGGCGCCGCGCCGCCGCTGCTGGGCTGGACTGCGATCACCGGCGAAGTCACCACCGAAGCCTTTCTGCTGCTGCTGATTATTTTTGTGTGGACTCCGCCGCACTTCTGGCCGCTGGCGATTCATCGCCGCGAGGACTACGCCAGGGCCAATGTGCCCATGCTGCCGGTAACCCATGGAGATGACTTCACCAAGCAGCAGGTGCTGATCTACGCGGTGATGCTGTTAGCCGTGTCGCTGCTGCCTTTCATCATTCACATGAGCGGTTACCTCTATCTGGGCGGTGCGCTGTTGCTTGGTGGTGGTTTTATCTACCATGCAGTGAGATTGTTGTGCAGCGAGGGCAAGCAGCATGCCATGAAGACTTTCGGTTACTCGATTCTCTATCTCAGCCTGCTGTTTGCACTGTTGCTGGCGGACCATTACCTGGTGATGCTGCTGCCGGGCATGGCAGGCTGATATCGACAGCTCCTACATCAGATGCTTATTGCACCCTACAGGTTCAAGAAAAGCGCGGAGTTATTGAAGAGTTACATATGTTTTTCGCTAACAGATTGTTTGCCCTTCATGAATGCGCGCAGCATGATCCACACAAACAGGATGCCGCCGATCACCGCCAGCAAACCGCCCACTCCCATCACTCCCATCGCGGTTTTGGCCGCCAGGCTGTCGAGTCCCTGGGCCGCGCCGCTGGTCTTGCGTTGAATTCCCATGGCACCGGAGACGGCCAGGCCGCTGATATGCAGCATTTGTCCGACACCATAGATCCACGGCTGGAGGTCTGCAAGGCGGCCCTTGACGGCTGCATATCCCAGCTTCGGCAGCAGCAGGTAGGCCAGTCCCATCAATGCCAGGGTTACGCCGACGATGGAGCCGTGGTAATGGGCTGGAATAATGGTGTTTACACCGGAGATCATCAGGGCAATAAATCCGCCGGAGAAAAACAGCAGCAGCGACATCCACAGCGAGCGCCGCAAAGGGCGGCCGCTTTCATCCGCTTTTCCCGCTCTCAGCAATCCAGTCACAATGAGGGCGCCTACAGGAATAGCGGCAATGCCACCGCCAAACTGCATCATGCGGATAAAAGCAGTACGGGATTCGATGGTGAGCGTGTCATACAGCAGATAGATGAGAGGCGTCAGCAACACCGGCGCGACCCCCAGCAACAGCAGCCACTTGATCCAGCGGGCGCTTACCGGTGTCGTCACACCACTGTGCAACGCCAGCAGCAGCCACGCCAGCAGCAGCAATTGTGTGTAGGCAAACTGCAGAGTATGGCCTGCCCCCCAGAAGAGGTATTCGTAGTAGCCCTGCCCCTCGACGCCGGATGGTATCTGTATCCAGGCGATGAGCAGCGCCAGCAGGGAGATGATGACAGCAAAAGAGATGCTCAAGGCAGCGATATCCGGCAGCTGTACATTGCCGCCGAAAGCAATGGAGTTTCTGCAACTGTAGAGTGTCATCAGAGACTGTATAAGGATGCCTATGCCAAAGAGGCCGAGCGATGCAAAAAAGAAGGGTCTTTGCAGCACCGGCACATAGTTGTTCATCAAGGGTGCGCCGTCACCGATAAAAGCGGACAGGGCGATACCCAGGGTGCCGGCAAGCGCCAGTCCAAAGGCGATTCGCTGCCACGACTGCAGCCTGGCGTCTGCAGGCATCACCAGGCTCGAGACCATGCCGGCCATGGCGAGAAACCAGATCAGCACGGACTGGTCGACATGCACCACCAGCGCAGTGCGGAAGAAGTCAACCCATGGAAAAAAGGCATCGCTGCCCGGCATGCGCGACAGCACCAGCAGTATGGCAAACAGGCCAGCCAGACCCAGGGAGAGTACGCCGAGCTGCAGCCAGCGAATCGGGTAACCGGTGTCGGGTGCAGCGATTGCTTCGAAGTCGATGCTATCCCTGTCAGTCAGTCTGTTCATGTGAGGTCTCGCATTTTTAGTTCGCAGAGCCTCCCATGCCGGCGGTGAAAATGCAACCCCTTCAAAAACCGTACAGGCTGGCGATGCTCACACTCATTTCAATTCTCCGGGTTACACAATCTCATGAATGAACAACGCATCTCATCCAAACACAGTGGCGCAAAAAAACTCGCTATCATTTTTGCCTGTCTGCTGGCATTTATTGCGGGGATCCTGATCTGGCAGCAATTTCCGGCGGCGGTCGAGACGCCGCAACCACTGAGTGTGATTGAGACTCAAAGCGCCACGCTGCTTCCGCAACTGAAAACTCTACCGCCATTCTCGCTTACAGATCAGCATGGCCGGCCGTTCACCAATGAAACTTTGCAGGGGCACTGGACATTCCTCAATTTTGGCTATACGCATTGCCCTGACATCTGTCCGACAACCCTCGCTATGCTCAGTGCCATGGATAAACAGTTGTTGCCTGCCAGGGAATCAACCCGATACCAGGTGGCCTTCATTTCCATCGACCCTGAGCGGGATAGCCGGCAAAGGATGGCGGAGTATATCGACTATTTCGAACCTTCATTTCTGGGGGTAACAGGGGATGACGACGAACTCAAGAGAGTCACGCAACCACTGGGAATTCTCTATGCAAAAGTGATGACGGAGAACAGCGCTATGGGCTACGTCATGGATCACTCGGCATCGATCATACTCATCGATCCGCAGGGGCAATATCATGCCTTGTTTAGCCCGCCCCATGATCCGGGAGTGATGGCGGATGATTTTTTGGCGATTTCAAAAAACTTTAGAGAATAATAGTTGCGGCGGGGGTATTATCATACCCTTGAATGAAATCCGGGAGCGTCACGACTCCCTTGTTCAAAGTAAAAAAAGAGGAAATCAATGATACAAACAAGCGATGTTCAGATGAGCCCTGCAGAGGAGTTCAAGATAGAAGAGGTTACACTCGATCACCCGTGGCAGTGGGTAGCGGCCGGATGGAGTGATTATAAAAAAATTCCTGTTCTCAGTGCGATTTACGGGTTGATGTTTTTTATCGCAAGCCTGCTGTTGACAATTCTGGTTTTTTCCAGCAACTCATTCTTCATGGTCCCGCCCCTGACCGCCGGTTTTTTCCTCATAGCCCCGATCTTGTGCGTATTTCTATACGATGCGAGTCGCAAGCTGGAAAGCGGAGAAACTGTCAGTTTTGGTGATACCTGCAAGACCTGTCAGAAAAATCCATTCAACCTGGTGGTGATGGGTTTGATCCTGATGATGGTGCTGGTGTTCTGGATGATGATCTCGAATCTGGTATTTGCCATCTTCTATTCTGGCGTCTCATTGAAATTCGATGATTTTCTTGCCACACTGTTTCTCTCAGGAGGTAGTCCTGCTTTTCTGGCTGCGGGCATGATATCCGGGGGGGCGATTGCACTGGTGGTGTTTACAATGACGGTGATATCCATACCCATGTTGATCGACAGGGATGTCAACGCCTTCCAGGCGATTGCGACAAGCTACCATGCTGTATTGAAAAACCCGCGTCCAATGATACTGTGGGCGGCGATCATTGTGATGTTCATGGTGATCGGTATCGTCACATTCTATCTGAGCTTTATTATCTCGATGCCTGTCATCGGTTACGCGACCTGGCACGCCTATCGCGACCTGGTCAAGGCCGGGTAGAGACAGGCCGGAAATTCTCAATGTACCAATAGAGTTCCGATCGCTAAAAAAACTTTTACCACGAAGCACACGAAGATCACGAAGAATCAACTGGATTCAAAAAATATCTTCGTGTCCTTCGTGGTTAATATCTTTCTACATTTAGAATTGTTGGAGATAGGCTGTTGCCGTTCAGTTTGTAAAAACAGCTATGATCTGATTCCAATGGCTCACGCACGGATCGCTTTTTTTCTCACATATGATTCACTCCTCGCTCTCACCTGCTGCAAAGTGGCTGGCCATTATTCTCATTGGCGTGATCTGGTTCATGCTGCCGGGCTATCGCGATCTGGTTGAACCCGATGAGGGGCGCTATGCAGAGATCCCGCGCGAGATGGTTGCCTCCGGTGACTGGGTGACGCCGCGTCTGAACGACTTCAAGTATTTTGAAAAACCTGCGCTGCAATACTGGATGACCGCAGCTACTTTCAAGCTCTTCGGCGAGAGCAACGCCACTGCGCGTCTGTGGGTCATCACGGCAGGATTTGCCGCTGCATTGTGGATGATGTTTGTCGCCGGCCGACTGTGGGGCAGGGAGGCAGGATTTTACGCCTTTTTAATCCTCTCGAGCAGCCTGCTGTATGTCGTGCTTGGCCATCTGCTGATTCTCGATATGACGCTCAGCCTGTTTATGGCCGGTGCCCTTGGCGCCGTGCTGCTGGCACAATCCGCACGCGACTCGAACAGGCAGGTGCGCAACTGGATGCTATTGGCGTGGCTCTTGACAGGCCTTGCCGTTCTCTCCAAGGGGCTGGTCGGGATCGTGCTTCCGGGCGCTGCGATTGTCATCTACTCTGTTTGGCAGCGGGACTGGGCGCTGTGGAAGCACCTGCACCTGGGTAAGGGAGTGCTGCTGATGCTGCTGGTTACGGCTCCCTGGTTCATCATGGTGAGCATCGCCAACCCGGAGTTTGCTGAGTTCTTTTTTATCCATGAGCATTTTGATCGCTATACCTCCGATGTGCATGGCCGGGAAGAGCCGCTGTGGTACTTTCTGCCGGTGCTGCTGCTGGGGCTTTTCCCCTGGATAGGAAGCGGTTTGCGCGCCTTGCTGCGCCCCGGTTTTCAGTGGATGCCGCAAAAATCATCCGGTTTCGATGCTGTGCGCCTGCTGTGGGTGTACGTGGTTTTTATGTTTATATTTTTTTCCCTCGGGCGTTCGATGCTGGCGCCCTATCTGCTGCCACTGTTTGCACCGCTGGCACTGCTGATGGCGCGCCAGTTGAAGAGTGAGCCAAATGTCACCATGGCTGTCTGGCCGCTGATTGGTTTCGGCGTGCTGCTGGTTGGTGCGAGTTTTTTCGCCGCGCAGTTTGCAACAGACAAGGTCTCTGTCGACCATATCAGCAGCTTTCGCAACTGGGCTCTTCCCGCCGCATTGATCATGATTGCCGGAGGTTTGCTGGCGCGCTATCGTTTTGCGGCAAGGGGAATGAAGGCTGTCACCGTGCTGGCTGTTGCGGCGTTGCTGTCGATGCAGATGATTATGCTGGGTTATCAGCATCTGGGTGAGTACCGTTCAAGCAAAAAAATGGCCGATGTGATACAACCCTATCTTGGAGCTGACACGATCGTCTATAGTGTGGCACTCTATCCGCAGTCATTGCCGTTCTATCTGGGGCAGACGCTGCAATTGGTGACCACCACATCTGAACTGCAGATGGGCATCGATCAGGAGCCTGATAAATGGATAGCGGACATGCAGGGTTTTCGCGCGCGCTGGCTGCAGGAGGCTGATCAGTCTGTGGCAGTATTGCGCATCAGGGATTATCAACGCTTGAAGAGTGAAGGGCTGCCTATGATATTGATTTATAAAGATGCAAAAAAAGTGGCGGTGACACGGCGATGACAACACCATGACGATGTCCGGTTTTTTGCTGATTCTTGCGGGGGTGCTGTTAAATGCGGTTGCCCAGCTGGCGCTCAAGGCGAGCGTCAAGGGGATGGGCGCCATCTCGCTGAGTGTTTCCGGCTCATCCGGAGTTGCTTTGAGGCTGATGTCAGAACCCTGGTTGTGGGTCGGCCTCTTTTGCTACGGCATCAGTGTGATCATCTGGATACTCGCTCTGTCGCGGGTGGATGTCAGCATTGCCTATCCGATGCTCTCCATTGGCTATGTGGTCAACGCCTTTGCTGCATGGATGCTGTTTGGCGAGGTGTTGAGTGTTGCCAAGCTCGCCGGGATCGGCATCATCATCATTGGCGTCTATATTCTGGCGAGAGCATGACGATGAATATATTGCCATTTACACGCCCGACTCTCGGGGATGAAGAGCAGCAGGCTGTGAATGCAGTGCTGGCATCCGGCTGGCTGACAACCGGTCCAAAGGTTGAAACCCTGGAGCAGGCGCTGGCAGATTATATTGGCGGCGGCGTGAGCGTGCGCCTGTTGAACTCCGCCACCAGTGCCCTGGAGGCGGCGCTGATGGCATCGAATGTCGGACCCGGAGATGAGGTGATACTCCCGGCCATGAGCTTTGCTGCGACAGCCAACGTGGTGGTCAGAGTTGGCGCGATACCGGTGTTCGTCGATGTCGATATGCTCAGCCGCAACCTTGCTGTGCAGCAGGTCGAGGCAGCAATGACTCCCCGCACCAGGGCAGTGATACCGGTTCATTTCGCCGGTCTGCCGGTGGAGATGAGGCCGTTGTATGACCTGGCAGAGCGCAACCGGCTGATCGTGATCGAGGATGCCGCCCAGGCTATCGGCAGCAAGCTTGATGGCAGAATGATCGGTGCTGCAGGTAACCCGGTATGTTTTAGCTTTCACCCCAACAAGAATATGACCACCATCGAAGGCGGCGCCATAGCAAGCAGCGACAGGCAACTGCTGCAGCGCATCGAGCGCATACGATTTCATGGTATCGAAAGAGATGCACAGGGCAATATGGATGTCCCTGAGTGGGGTGGCAAAATGAATCTTGCCGATGTCAATGCGGCGGTCGGCCTGGTGCAGCTCTCCAGGCTGGACGCATTCAACCGCCGCCGGTGTGAACTGGCGCAGCTTTATATCAAGATGATGCCACAGCATGCAGCACTGCTGATGCCGCGGGATCAGCCAGGCCATAGCTGGCACATGCTGTGCGTCTGCATCGATTTCGCCGCTTTGGGGATGTCGAGAAATACGTTTCAGCAGCGCTTGCAGAAGCTGGGAGTCGGCACTGGTGTACACTATCCGGCGATGCACCTGTTTTCGCTCTATCGGAGCTATGGCTACGGCCCCGGAGATTTTCCCGAGGCGGAGCGTATCGGCGAACAGACGCTGACGCTGCCGCTTTTCCCTGGTATGCAGGATACTGATGTCGAAATGGTTTGCGCTGCAGTGAGTCAATTACTTTCCGTAGAGGATGCAACATGACGCCGATGGATGAACTGGAAGAGGAGGAATTCCCGCTCATTTCCGTGGTTGTACCGGCATATAACGAGGAGCAGGTGCTGCCTGCGCTTTTTCCCCGCCTCTATGCCGCCCTGGATGCGCTTGAGCGCAGCTACCAGGTGATTTTTGTGGATGACGGCAGTCGAGATCGCACTGCCGCGCTGTTGCGCGAGCAGTACGACCTGCGGCCGACGCAGACCAACCTTGTGTGCCTGCGCACCAATGCCGGTCAGCATGCCGCCATTCTTGCCGGGTTCAACTACTCCACCGGGCGCTATGTCATCACCCTGGATGCGGATCTGCAGAATCCTCCGGAAGAGATCGGTAAACTGCTTGAGAAGCTCGAAGAGGGGCATGACTATGTCGGCACCATCCGGCGTGAGCGCCGGGACAGCTGGTGGCGTGACTGGGCGTCAAAGGTAGTCAACCGCCTGCGTGAGCGCATCACCAATATTCATATGACCGATCAGGGCTGTATGCTGCGTGGATACTCCCGGGATATCATCGATGCCATCCTCGAATCCGAGGAGAGCAATACCTTTATTCCCGCGCTTGCCTACCTCTATGCGGGCAATCCTGTGGAGGTGATGGTGGAGCATGAGGAGCGAGTTGCTGGCGATTCCAAATATCCGCTGCACAAGCTGATTCAGCTCAACTTTGATCTCATGACCGGTTTCTCGCTGGTACCGCTGCAGCTCTTCTCCATTACCGGTTTTCTGCTTTCCGTGCTGTCGCTGCTGTTTGTTGTCTTTCTTGTGGTTCGGCGTTTGCTGATTGGCCCGGAAGTGGGGGGCGTTTTTACACTCTTCGCTATCCTCTTTTTTCTCGTCGGTATCATGCTGTTTGGCATCGGCTTGCTGGGCGAGTACGTGGGACGTATTTATATCCAGGCGCAGGGGCGTCCGCGTTATCTGCTGCGCAGAGTGGTCAGGCAGCAGCATGAGGATGCTATTTCCGCTGTTATAGAAGACGATGCCGATATGAAGGAGTCGGCTTGACAGCAAAACCCTCCGTGGTGGTGTTTGCCTACCACCAGGTCGGCTTTCGCTGCCTGTCGGTATTGCTGGCTCATGGGGTGGATGTGCGCCTGGTGGTGACCCATGAGGATAATCCGCATGAAACCATCTGGTGGCAAAGCGTTGCCGGCTTGGCAGGGCGGGCCGGCATCCCGGTTATCACTCCTGAAGATCCCAACAGCGCTGAAGTCATTGAACAGGTTCGCCAATGCCGTCCGGACATTATCTTCTCATTCTACTATCGTCACATGCTCGATCAGGAGCTGCTTGATATAGCATCCGTCGGCTGTTTCAATATGCATGGTTCGCTGCTGCCGAAGTACCGCGGCCGTGTTCCGGTGAACTGGGCGCTGCTGCATGGTGAAAGCGAGTCTGGCGTAACACTGCACCGCATGGAGGCCAAGCCCGACGCGGGCCATCTGCTGGATCAGCAGATGGTGAAGATTTTGCCGAATGACACCGCCCATGATCTCTTTCTCAAGCTGGTGTGCGCCGCTGAAACAGTGATGCAACGTGCGTTGCCGGGACTGCTTGCCGGAAATTTTGAAGAGCGGCCGATGGACCTGGCCTTCGGCAGTTATTTTGGCGGCCGTAAACCCGAAGATGGAGCCGTGGACTGGAGCCGTTCGGCATGGGAGATCCACAATTTGATTCGCGCCGTGGCTCCGCCCTATCCGGGAGCATATATGGATGTGCAG
>JAYELV010000098.1:0-1008 GCA_034717755.1 Pseudomonadota bacterium
ATAGAGGCCAGATCATAGCGTGCAAAGATTGTATTCACCTGTGCCATGGGGATTGGTGGTGAGTGCCCCTGCAGATAACGCACCACATCCACTGCTTTGGCTTCGGGATGATGCAGCAGGGTTAACAGTACGGCAATAATGACCGCATCAGTGAGGAGATCCTTCGACAGGGCGCTTTCCCTGGCCTCCACCTGCTCGCGACGCTGCTGCAATTGTCTCTCCCGTACCGCGCTGTCGGTATGAACGTAGACATACAGTCCCCTGATCTTCTCCCGTGTGACGGCGTTATGGTGCACAGCATCGAGCAGAAAAACCTGCACACGCACCTGCAGGAGAGTTTGGAGTTCGCGTGCCGTCAAACCTGAAAGTGATTCATGCACCAGGCGCTTGAGTGTCTCACTGACACTGCCATCGCGGGAGAAAAGGATGTCGCCACAAGAAAAGAGTCCATGACGATCATAGCGCGCAGGATCCATGCGCGTGTAATAGCGACCGTTGTGGTTATAGCTGCGTTGATAAGGCACTTGCTTCAAGTAGCGAAAAGCGGTTGCACGCGATGCGTGATCGAGAGCTGATTGGATATCTTTGAACTGCACCACGTCAGTGGATGCCAGCAGATCGGTGATTGCTTCACAAGAACGAACAGACATGAAACCCCCTATTGCGACTGTATTGCTTAAATAGCAACACCTAAGCAATAGTATCGCATATTCGGGTGTAAATCAGGGCTTAAAAGCATCAAAATCGGGGTAAAATGACGAAAAAAGAGTGGAAATGGCCAAAAACTGGTCAAATATTGATAGAGTATGGTTTATGCGTAAACTAAAATATCCATATAATTCAACAGATAACAGCCATCTAACCGTTGTTTGACGCGGTAGGGCGAAGGCATGAAAACAGCCATGAAGAACAAGGATATCGGCATGGCGATGTGGAAAGCCAAGCGCATGAACCCGATGGAGTTCTTCGGTGGCCACGCCGTCAGGGATCTCAAAGGTTTCCAGAATG
>JAYELV010000099.1:0-7718 GCA_034717755.1 Pseudomonadota bacterium
TGATCTTGGTCAGGCTGGCCGGCTCCAGGCGGGAATCAGCATTATTTTCACTGAGCACCTGCCCGCTCTCGACATCCAGCAGCAGATAGCCGCTGGCATTGACCGTCGGCGCCTTGACGGCAAATGCGGCAGCGGGTACCAGTGAAAAGAGAATGAGCATTATGGGTAAGAGCTGTCTAGGCATAAGGAATCTCTGAATAAGTCCATGGGATGGGGGGTTGGATGAAGAACTGCCAGGGTATGTATTGTAAATCATTGTTAGCGAGACCATGTCTCAGACTGGCGAGAGTCATTAGTTATAATCTGATGCATTTGTAAAGAAGTTGTCACTTCAGGATTGCCTGGGCAAGCTGATAGACAGCCATCGCATAGAGGTTGCTGTGATTATATCGCGTGATGACATAAAAGTTGTGTAAACCGAGCCAGTAATCCTCTCTGTTTTTTTGTTGATACTTCAGAATTGCTGCTCTCTCCAATGCACGCACCTCCGCTGGCAGGCTCGCTCCTGATTTGCTGATTTTACTGATAGAGACATTTGGTTTCTGGCCGCGCTTTTTGCCCAGCGGCAATCCCGGAGGGCGTCGTTCGAGTTTGAAAGCAACGGCTTGCCCGGGTTTCCAGCCATGACGCGCAAAGTAATTGCCAACACTGCCGATGACATCAGCAGGACTGTTCCACAGGTCTCTTTTGCCATCAGCGTCAAAATCGACGGCATATTCACGAAAACTCGAGGGCATGAATTGCGGGATTCCCATGGCGCCGGCATAGGAGCCTTTGGGAGCCAGTGGCTTAAGTCCCTCCTCACGCGCCATCAGCAGGTACTCTTCCAGTTCGGAGCGGAAAAACTTTGACCGCTTGGGGTAACCGAAGGCGAGTGTCTTGAGCGCGTCCATGACGGCGTAGCTGCCGATGTTGTTACCATAAAATGTTTCAACGCCAATAATGGCAGTGATGATGTGCGCTGGCACGCCATAGGTTTGTTGTGCTTTTTTCAGCTCTTTTTGATGCTTGCGCATGAATTTTTTACCAGCCTGAATACGCTCCGGCTGGAGAAAAATTTTGCGGTACTTATACCATGGCATTGCCTCTGCAGGACGGTTCATCGCCTTGACGATGGATGGTCTGTGTTTGGCCTTTTGCAACTGTCGGCTCAGTTGAGTGGGGTCAAACTGATGTTTTTTGACCATCTGTGTGACAAATTGCTGCTCCTGCGCTGACAGGGCGTAACAGTTATTGATGCCAAGCAGCAGCAGGGCTGCCGCAGACATCAGTCGTAAAGCAGCAATTCTCAATGTAGAGAGATATCCACCACGAAGGACACGAAGAACGCGAAGGTATTTTTGTAACACGTTGATTCTTCGTGGTCTTCGTGTGCTTCGTGGTAAAAGTCTTTTAAAATATCGGTTCTTTTTTGGTACATTGAGAATTGCTAGTCGTAAAGGGAGGTGATTTCGGATTGTCTTGTCCTCGAAGATTCTCTGTGAGTGTGTATCGACATCAGGATGCCAAATCCCGCCATGATAGTGATAATAGAGGTGCCGCCGTAGCTGACCAATGGCAGTGGGACTCCGACGACAGGCAGGATCCCGGTCACCATGCCGGTATTGACCAGCAGGTAGATGAAAAAAACCAGTGTCAGGGAGCCGCCAAGCAGGCGTCCATACACTGAATCTGACATTGCAGCGATGTACAGCCCGCGCAGAATGATAAACACATAGAGCAGCATCATGATAACGATGCCGGCCAGGCCGATCTCTTCGGCAATCACGGCAAAGATGAAGTCAGTGTGCTGTTCCGGCAGGAAGTCGAGATGGCACTGGGTGCCGTTCAGCCAGCCCTTGCCAAAGATGCCGCCGGAGCCTATCGCGATGCTGGATTGAATAATATGATAACCGGCTCCGAGGGGATCGTTTTGCGGGTCGATCAGCGTCAATACACGGCGTTTTTGATAGGGATGCAGGAAAACATCCAGAATATCCGGATCAACAAGAACGGTGCTGATGCCGGCAACGGCAATGATGACGACGAGGATAATCAGGCGCCAGCTGAGGCCGGCAAAAAAGAGCGTGAACACACCTGCTGCGGAAACCAGTATTGCGGTGCCGAGATCCGGCTGTTTTACGATCAGGGCGGCAGGGATCATGGCCAGAATGAAAGCAACCAGCAGATGCCAGGCTCTGACCGGCTGTGGCCTGGAAGCGAGAAACCCGGCGCACATCATTGGCACCGCCAGCTTGACGATTTCAGAGGGTTGGAAACGAAAACCGCCGATGATTAACCAGCGCTGCGCACCCTTGCCCATATCACCCATGACCAGTACCGCTGCGAGCAATATGAGTCCGGCAATATAGAACCATGGCGAAATGGCCTTGAGTTTTGCGGGTGAAATCTGCGCCAGACTGAACATGATCACAACAGCGATCACGATATTTATGGACTGGCGCCTGACCATGTCGATATCGCTTTCACTGGCGCTGTAGAGTATGGCGAGACCAAAGGCGCACAGCAGTAGAATACCCGTCAGAAGAGGGAGGTCGATATGCAGCCGCTGCAGCAGCGGGGTGCTCACCTGTTTTGGCATCGAGAGTATGCTGTTACTCATCGTTATGCTGCTCAGCGGTCTGTTGGGAATTTTCCTCAGGGATTGTCTCTTCGTCGCTCACCTGTTGTTCGGTTTCACTATTATCTTCGAGCAGGTATGCATCCATGATACGACGAGCGATGGGAGCTGCCGTCGAGCCACCATGACCACCGTGTTCAACAATAACAGAAATCGCTATTTGTGGATCGTCAGTCGGGGCAAAAGCAACAAACAGGGCATGATCATGCTTGTCTTTGGCCAGTTTTTTCGCATCGTAAGTCTCATTCTGCTTCATGCTGACTACCTGGGCAGTGCCTGTTTTTCCGGCAATTCTATACTCCTTGTTGCGGATGCGTTTTGCGGTGCCGCGCGGCGCTTCGACCACCTGGGACATGCCCCTGATGACCTGTTGCCAGTGAATCGGGTCTATTTTGTCGATGCCGGGGATCTCGTTGTCGAACAGCACCGTGGAGATATCATTGATATGCGATGCGAGGCGCGGAGGAATCAGTTTGCCATCTCCAGAAAGTACCGCGGTAGCATAGGCGAGTTGTAATGGAGAGACCAGGAAATAGCCCTGGCCGATGCCTGCATTGACGGTATCACCCTGCACCCATACCTTGTTGTAGCGTTTTTTCTTCCATGCAGTGGAAGGGAGAACCGCACCTGTCTCGTTGGGCATGTCGATTCCGGTGGGTCGGCCAAAATGAAACTGTGTCAGATAGTCATGCATACTATTGATGCCCATGGAGTAGGCAAGGTTATAAAAATAGACATCACAGGATTGTTCAATGGCTTTGTAGAGATTGGTGGTGCCATGCCCGCTTTTCTTCCAGTCACGAAATTTGCGTCCCGAGCCTTTGATGCGATAGTGTCCGGGGCAGTAGATAGACTGGTTTGCCGTGACTGTCCCCAACTCCAGTCCGGCCAGGGCAAGAAATGGCTTGATGGTCGAACCTGCCGGATAGCTGCCGTGGATGGTGCGGTTATAAAGTGGTGTCTCAGGGTTTTTTTGCAGGGCGCCATAATTCTTGTAACTGATGCCATCGACGAACAGATTGGCATCGAATCCCGGCTTGCTGGCGAGTACAAGAATACCGCCCGACTTGACGTCGATTGCTACCACGGCGCCTGAATGTTCACCCAGTCCATCCATGGCGATGCGTTGTAGTTCGATATCAAAGTGGAGTTTGATATCCTTGCCGTTGACGGGAGGCCGGGTA
The DNA here is from genome assembly GCA_034717755.1 of Pseudomonadota bacterium. Classification (GTDB taxonomy): domain Bacteria; phylum Pseudomonadota; class Gammaproteobacteria; order Chromatiales; family Chromatiaceae; genus Sva-25. The sequence goes on from JAYELV010000099.1 coordinate 3,805, forward strand.
TTTATCACCCGCATAATGTGACTGGTGGCATCCATCTCGACTTTTTGTACGCCGACCTTGCCATGCAGCTGCTCTTCGTAATAGCGTTCCAGACCTGTTTTTCCGATATGCGAGGTGCCACTGTATGCGGCCTGGTCGATGCGTTCGAGTTCCCGCTCGTTGATCCTGCCGATATAACCCACGACATGGGCGGTCAACTCTCCATAGGGGTAGTAGCGGCGCAGCGTAATACCCATGTCGACTCCCCGATACAGGTGGCGTTCAACCGCGAATTTCGCCATCTCCTGCTGGTTGAGTCCGGTGCGAATGGCAATGCGTTCGAACCGGCGCTGGCGTTTTTTGCGTTTGTAGAAGCGCTTTTTGTCATCATCACTGATGGTGATGACCTGCGCCAGCTGCTCAATCGTCTCGCCGATATTTTTCACCTTGTCCGGATAGATGAAAAGATCGATGCTGGGAATGTTCTGCGCCAGTAACACCCCGTTTCGATCTGCGATCTCGCCGCGTGTCGGCGGCAGCGGCAGCAGTCTGATGCGGTTCTCCGTAGAGAGGGTTGTATAGACTTCGTGATTGGTGACCTGTAGCCAGTAGAGACGTGCGATGACCAGACCGAGCGCCAGCAGGATAAAAACAACGGCCACCACTATCCGCCAGATGAAGCGGCGGCGTATCATCGTTTGTTGTTGCTGGGTCGACGTGATCGGCATGGCTAATGGATATGAAAGCTCTGGCGGAGTTCACGCAACAGAATAAATATCCATGGCCACAGAAACATACCGATAAGAGGCGGCAGCCAGAACAGCAAATCCGGGAGAAGCCCGTCGGTAATACCAAGTATCAGGGCTGCAATGAGACGTTCAATATAGAGGATGACAAGGATAGTGAGAGCCTGTTGCCACATCGGCATCAGGCGCAGGCGCTTGTGCATGATCAGAACGATGTAGATGGGAATGGCATAGGAGAGAGCATGCTGGCCAAGCAGGGAAAAAGTGAGAGCATCGACAAGAATACCGGTGACTACAGCCGCGATGATGCCAATACGGTCGGGCAGCGCCATGCTCCAGTAGATAAGAACCAGCAGCGGAATGTCCGGGCGCGCCTGCTGAATCCAGAGTGGCAGTGGGACTACCTGTAATACCAATGCTGCCAGAAAAGTCGCATAGAGAGCAAAGGAGCCACGATTTGAGTGCTTATCCATCATGCTGTCCATTGTTTTCTGGCTTGGCCTGTTTGGCAGGTGGGGCTTCGCCGGAAGGCGCCTCATCAGGCGTAACGAGACTCTCCGCCGCTGTCTCAGCGGTTGGTAGTTCAAATGCGCTGTCGATTTTCCATACCAGCATCACCTGCCTGTTCTGTGAAAGATTGGCCATCGGGGTTGCAACAACGGCGCCGGACGTGCCGGGTGCAGGGATTTCGGTGATGAGAGCCACCGGGTAGTCCGGGGGGAAACGATTTCCAAGACCGGATGTTACCAGCAGGTCGCCAACTTTCACGTTGGCGCTGTCCGGGAGATAGGGGAGTTCCAGTTTGTCGATGTGTCCGGTGCCATGCGCGATGGTCAGCACTCCGGATCCATGGATGCGCACAGGAGTGGAGTGCAGTGAATCGGTAATCAATAGTACTGTGGAGCGGAATGGTGTGACCTGTGTGACCTGCCCCATGATGCCGGAAGCATTGATCACTACCTGACCCTGATAGACACTGGAGAGACTTCCTTTGCTGAGTGTGACCTGCTGTTTATAGGGGGTGAGATTGATTCCGACCAGCTCGGCCAGCGCGACGCGTTCACCCAGTTTTAACGTGGCGCCCAGCTGTAAACGCAAGCGGCTGTTCTCCTCTTCGAGTGACTGAAAGCGCAGCATCTCACCCTGAAGTCGCAGATTTTCCTGACGAAACTGGTGGTTATCGCTCTGTAGTGTGTAGCGTGAGCTGAACTGCTCTGCAATCCAGCTGCTTACAGCAGCCGGAGCTTCGGCAATTATGTGGATTGGATGAGTGACTGTGGTCAGCAGATAACGCAGCCCTGAAAGCTGCTTGAGGCGATTATCAGCGATCATCAAAATACAGGAGAAGAGAACTGCAAACAGCAACAGTGTGTTTGGCGAGGTTCTCCGCGAGTTAAAAAGTTTGATTTCTCGGTCTCCGGGTGTCTACAGCTGATAAGTCGTTTTCTACCCCCATTCCATGGAGATATTCAGAGGGTCCTTTACTCTAATCCCAGCAGGTCGGTGTCTTTTTCATCCAGCAGTTCCAGTACGCGTCCGCCGCCTCGTGCAACACAGGTGAGCGGCTCTTCTGCAACGACCACGGGGAGACCTGTCTCCTCTTCGATGAGGCGATCGATATCACGCAGCAGGGCGCCGCCGCCTGTCAAAACAATGCCGCGTTCTGCAACATCTGCACCGAGTTCCGGTGGTGTCTGCTCCAGCGCCTGTTTGACTGCGCCGATAATTCCGGAGAGCGGCTCCTGCATGGCTTCAAGAATTTCATTGCTGTTGAGTACAAAGGAGCGTGGGATGCCTTCCGCGAGGTTGCGGCCCCTGATTTCTATATCCTGAACCTCGTTGCCGGGAAAGGCCGAGCCAATTGCATGTTTGACGCGTTCGGCTGTTGCTTCACCAATCAGGGTGCCGTAATTGCGGCGTACATAGTTGATAATGGCATCGTCAAAGCGGTCGCCACCGATGCGCACCGAGTTGGCATAGACGATTCCATTGAGTGAAATAATGGCGACCTCGGAGGTGCCGCCGCCGATATCCAGCACCATGGAGCCGCGTGGTTCGTTCACGGGCAGGCCGGCGCCGATCGCCGCAGACATGGGCTCGTCGATCAGGTAGACGTCCCGGGCGCCTGCTCCCAGCGCCGACTCGCGGATGGCGCGGCGTTCAACCTGGGTTGAGCCGACCGGAACGCAGATCAGCACACGAGGACTGGGACGTAAAAAGCGGGATTCATGCACCTTGTGGATGAAATACTGCAGCATCTTTTCCGTGACGGTAAAGTCGGCGATGACGCCGTCTTTCATGGGGCGAATTGCCTCGATGTTATGCGGCGTGCGTCCAAGCATCCGTTTGGCTTCTTCGCCAACAGCAGCCACTGACTTGATGCTTCCTCTCGCCTTGTCAGTGCGAATTGCCACCACTGAAGGTTCATTGAGCACGATACCCTGGTCGCGCGCATAGATCAGTGTGTTGGCCGTCCCAAGATCGATGGAGAGATCATTGGAAAACATTCCGCGGATTCGGTTAAACATGGTGTTTTTTCCGTTAGTGTACTGAAGGTAAGAATAACAGGGTCGTTATGATACCGAAATTGAACCGAGTAATCTAACAATGGAACAGCAAAGCGGCAAGAAAAATATTAGTATTTGCTTGAAATTTTCAGTTACAAATGGAAATTTCTGATACCTTTCATCTCTTTATCGTGAAACAAAGTAATTTCTCAATAAGTCCGTGCATTGTTCGAGTTAGCGCAGGGTCGGGATCAGCCTTACAGGGACGCGTGAATACATCCCTGTAAGCTCTGATAAAACGTCCCTGTTTTATACAGCCCTGAAAAGCAGACTCCCGACCCTACTTCCTGCGCGGGATTATTGAGACCTTACGAAACAAAGCCGGATACTAATAATGAGTTTTGATCAATCTGAAGTGGAAAAAATTGCCCATCTTGCCAGGGTGGCGATCAGCAATGATGAAGCACAGCATCTCACCGCTGATCTGTCCCGCATACTTGATCTGGTTGCAGTGATGGATGAGGTGGATACCAGCGGGGTGGCGGCAATGGCCCATCCTTTGCATATGACACAACGCCTGCGCGCCGATGTGGTGAGCGAAACCGATCAGCGTGAACGCTATCAGCAGATCGCTCCGGCGACGGAAGACGGACTCTACCTCGTTCCACGTGTGATCGAGTGA
>JAYELV010000099.1:7818-11098 GCA_034717755.1 Pseudomonadota bacterium
TCCTTTGCATATGACACAACGCCTGCGCGCCGATGTGGTGAGCGAAACCGATCAGCGTGAACGCTATCAGCAGATCGCTCCGGCGACGGAAGACGGACTCTACCTCGTTCCACGTGTGATCGAGTGATAATGCCTTTCTGCATCCATTAGTCATATAAAATTTCCGGAATATCCAGATTATGCACAACAAAAGTATTACCAAACTCTCCGCAGGGCTTCGCAGCGGAGACTTCAGCAGTGTTGAGCTCACCAACCACTATTTGCAGCGCATTCAGCGGCTGGATGAAGGCCTCAACAGTTTCATCACGGTTACTGAAGAGCAGGCGCTGGCGCAGGCAGAAACAGCAGATAAACTGCTGGCTGCAGGGGAGGGTGGAGTACTGACCGGCATTCCCATTGCGCACAAGGATATCTTCTGCACACAGGGAGTCAGGACCAGTTGCGGCTCGCGCATGCTGGATAACTTTATATCACCCTATGACGCCACCGTGGTAGAGCACCTTGCAGGAGCTGGCGTGGTGATGCTTGGCAAGACCAACATGGATGAGTTCGCCATGGGCTCTTCCAACGAAACCAGTTATTACGGCCCGGTCAAGAACCCGTGGAATCGACACAAGGTGCCGGGGGGGTCTTCCGGCGGCTCGGCTGCAGCCATGGCTGCACGTTTGTGTGCAGCTGCAACCGGCACGGATACGGGCGGATCGATTCGCCAGCCTGCCGCCCTGTGCGGCATCACAGGCATCAAGCCTACCTATGGGCGAGTTTCACGCTACGGCATGATCGCTTTTGCATCCAGCCTCGATCAGGCGGGACCGATGGCCGCCAGTGCCGAGGATGCAGCCTTGATGTTGCAGGCAATGGCTGGATTTGATCAGCGTGATTCGACCAGTATGCAGCAGCAGGTTCCTGATTACTCCGGGACACTGAATGCGTCGCTACAGGGATTGAAGATAGGAATCCCAAAAGAGTATTTCGATGACGGTCTGGATACCGGTGTGCGTCAATCAGTCGAACAGGCGATCAAAGTCTATACTGACATGGGCGCCGAGGTGCGTGAAGTCACCCTGCCGAATACCGGACTTGCGGTAGCGACATATTATGTGGTCGCACCGGCTGAATGTTCATCCAACCTGTCACGTTTTGACGGCGTGCGGTTTGGTTATCGCTGCAAAGATCCAGTCGATCTGGAAGATCTTTACAAACGCTCCCGTTCAGAGGGTTTTGGTGATGAGGTCAAGCGGCGTATTCTTATTGGCGCCTATGTATTGTCTGCCGGTTATTATGACGCCTATTATTTAAAGGCGCAAAAATTGCGTCATCTGATTTCGGATGATTTCAAGCAGGCCTTTGACGAGGTCGATGTGATTATGGGACCGACTTCACCAACGACAGCATTTGCGATGGGTGAGAAATCGGAAGACCCGGTCTCCATGTATCTCTCTGATGTCTACACCATCGCCACCAACATGGCCGGGCTGCCGGGAATCTCGATACCCTGCGCTCCGGTTGACGGCATGCCGGTGGGTCTGCAAATCATCGGCAACTATTTTGACGAGGCGCGTCTGCTGAATGTTGCTCACCAGTTTCAGCAACAGACACAGTGGCATCAGCAACTGCCGGAAGGAGTTTGATCATGCAGTGGGAAACAGTTATCGGGCTCGAAATACATACCCAGCTATCGACCAGCTCCAAGATATTCTCCGCCGCATCGACCGCCTTTGGCGCACAGCCGAACAGCCAGGCGTGCCTGGTTGATCTGGGGATGCCCGGGGTATTGCCGGTATTGAACCGCGAAGCTGTCCGCCTGGCAGTGATGTTCGGTACGGCAATCAGCGCCGAGATCGGGAGGCGCTCGGTGTTCGATCGCAAGAACTACTTCTATCCCGACCTTCCCAAGGGCTACCAGATCAGCCAGCTTGAATTTCCGATTGTCGGTCCGGGTGAGGTAGAGATTACACTGGAAAATGGGGAGAGCAGGATCATCGGAGTGACCCGCGCCCATCTTGAGGAGGATGCCGGCAAGTCGTTGCATGAAGATTACCACGGCATGACGGGCATCGATCTCAACCGTGCAGGAACGCCGCTGCTGGAGATTGTCTCCGAGCCGGATATGCGTTCTGCAGTAGAAGCGGTCATCTATGCAAAAAAAATTCACCAGATCGTGCGTTATCTGGGTGTCAGTGACGGCAATATGCAGGAGGGGTCGTTTCGCTGTGACGCCAATGTCTCGGTGCGGCCGCTTGGACAGCAGGAGTTGGGCACGCGCGCCGAGTTGAAGAACATCAACTCCTTTCGCTTTCTCGAGCGCGCCATCAACTTTGAGGTCGAACGCCAGATCGAACTCATCGAAGAGGGTGGCAGAGTCGTGCAGGAGACGCGTCTGTATGATTCAGACAAGGATGAAACCCGCTCCATGCGCTCCAAGGAGGAGGCCAATGACTATCGCTACTTTCCGGATCCCGACCTGCTGCCGGTTGAGCTCGATGACGCCTTCATTGAAGAGGCCGTAGCGGGACTGCCGGAGATGCCGGATATGCGCCGCGCCCGCTTCGAGGCTGATTTCGGACTTTCGCAACAGGATGCAGAAACAGTGACCGGCAGTCGTGAGCTGGCTGACTATTTCGAGACTGCAGCAACCATTGGCGGTGATGCCAGGATTGCAGTCAACTGGGTCATGGGAGAGCTCTCGGCAGGCCTGAATAAAGCGGGTGTAGATATCTCCGCCTCACCAGTCTCTGCGGAGGAGTTCGGCGGTTTGATCAAGCGCATGGCGGACAATACCATCTCCGGAAAAATCGCCAAGGAGGTGTTCGAGGCGATGTGGAGTGGCGATGGCAGTGCGGACGACATCATCGAAGCAAAGGGCTTGAAACAGATTACCGACAGCGGCGCCATCGAGGCAGTCGTCGATGAAGTTATCGCCAACAGCGCACAGCAGGTGGAAAACTACCGCCAGACGGATGCAGAGAAACAACCGAAGATGCTGGGCTATTTCGTTGGCCAGGTGATGAAGGCATCCAAAGGTAAGGCCAATCCGCAGCAGGTCAATGCGTTGTTGCGGGAGAAACTCTCGGGTTGATTCTCTCTGTTTTTAACCACAGATGAACACAAATTTGTTACCACGAAAGGCACGGAAAAAGATAAACTGATCTCTTTTATCCACAGATGAACACAGATAGACACAGATTATTGACCACGAAAGGAAGAAATGTCTCAATAATCCCGTGTGCTCGTTCCTCGGCATATCCTATGGACTGCGAGAGAAGCTCACAGGTTGATT
>JAYELV010000099.1:11198-17483 GCA_034717755.1 Pseudomonadota bacterium
CTCGCTACTCGCTACTCAGTACTTTGTTATCGAGCATTGCCACTCCATCCACGAGTTTCAGGCGGCCTTCAGCATACCACTTTACGGCCCGGGGATAGAGAATGTGCTCCTGCTTGAGCACACGCTGTGCCAGGGTTTCAGCAGTATCATCGCTGAGTACGGGAACTGATGATTGCGATATCAGCGGTCCACCATCGAGTTCCAGAGTGACGAAATGGACGCTGGCGCCATGTTGTCTCTCTCCGTGATCGAGCACCCGTTGATGCGTGTTCAGGCCTTTGTACTTCGGCAGCAGGGAGGGGTGGATGTTGAGCAGTCGTCCGTAGTAGTGCTGCACAAAATCTTCGCTGAGGATACGCATGAATCCAGCCAGTGCCACCAGGCCGGGGTTGAAAGAGTCAATCAGTCTTATCAGTGCCTGGTCGTAGGACTCTCTTTCAGCATAACCCCGGTGAGATAGTACCTTCCAGGCAATACCGGCATCTTGTGCGCGCCGCAGTCCAGCGGCATCATCGCGGTTGCTGATCACGGCGCTGATGCGGGCAGGATAACTCTCGACTTTGGCGGCATCGATCAGCGCCTGCAGATTACTGCCTTTGCCGGAGATCAGCACAACAACAGAGAGGGGCTTTTCCATTTCAGCGTGATTTAATTGAAGTCAACCTGTGGGGCGCCGTCGCCGTTGGTAATCCTGCCGATACGATAAACGCTTTCACCGGCCGCCTCCAGCAGAGCCGTCGCCTCGTCAGCATCACTGGCGGCAACTGCAGCCACCATGCCGATGCCACAGTTAAAGGTGCGCAGCATTTCACTCTCCTCGATATTGCCGTGTTGCTGCAGCCAGTCAAAAACAGCAGGCCGTTGCCAGCTGCTCAGATCGATTTCGCCGTTGACCCCATCAGGGAGCACACGCGGCAGATTTTCCAGCAGTCCGCCGCCTGTGATGTGGGCAAGCGCATGCACCGGGATCTTATCGATCAACTTGAGCAGTGGTTTGACATAAATATGTGTTGGAGCAAGCAGGGCCTCCCCAAGTGTTGCATCGCCCATGGGTTGGTCAAGATCGGCGTCAGCCACTTCAAGAATGCGCCGGATGAGGGAGTAGCCATTAGAGTGAGGCCCGGAGGAGGCGAGTCCCAACAGAATGTCTCCCTCTCTGACATGCTCTGCGGCCAATATTTTTGACTTCTCTACGATGCCGACAGCAAAACCGGCAAGGTCATAATCCTCACCCTCATACATGCCCGGCATTTCTGCGGTTTCACCGCCTATCAGTGCTGCTCCGGATAACAGGCACCCTTCGGCAATGCCACTGACAACCTGGGTCGCAGCATCTACGTCGAGCTGTCCGCTGGCATAGTAGTCGAGAAAGAAAAGCGGCTCGGCGCCGGCAACGATGATGTCATTGACGCACATGGCGACCAGATCGATGCCGATGGTATCGTGGCGCTGCATCATCATTGCAACTTTCAACTTGGTGCCGACACCGTCTGTGCCGGAGACCAGCACCGGCTGGCTGTATTTATCAACAGGAAGCTCGAACAGTCCACCGAATCCGCCAATTCCCGTGAGTACGCCGGGGCGAAAAGTTCGCTTGACGATCGGGCCGATCCGATCGACCAGTTGATTGCCTGCATCGATATCGACGCCGGCATCCCGGTAGCTGAGAGAAGATGTTTTGCCAGTCACTTGGGTGTCCGATGATGAAGAGTGAAGCTCATTTTATCAGTTTCTATTCTCAGTTTCTTCAACAGTTATGTGGTGAAAGAGGATTCATGTCAACCAGGAGCGCAATTCATCGCCTTGAGCAGTAAATGCTTTGGCGAAGCCTCTGACATAATTTCCGCGGCGGGCCTCGAGAGTAAAGAGATGGAAATCCGGCAGGGCACGCAGCACTTCGATGGTTTTACCATGGACATCTTGAAGGCGTGACAGAGCAGCATCCCATTGCGCTGTATCGCGTAGTAGTTCCCTGGCATCACACTGCAGAGTCAGCCGCTGTCGTGCAAACAGGTTGCGGCTGCGTTCTTCATCCTTAATCCACAGCAGGGAGATTGTTGGTGAATCGATCAGGTTTTGTGTGTGTTGAGCCAGTTCGCTGATAAAAATCAGGATGTTGCCGTTGTCATCCATAGTAAAAGGTGTATAGCTTGCATCAGGCGCGCCACCTGAGGAGACGGTGGCCAGCACAACAGTTTTGAAGCTGTTGCGGAAATCGATCACTTCCTCTCGCAAATTTGTCTCGGTATTTTTCATCTCAGCCTCTGTTGCCGGTGGATATAAATATCATCATGAAGCCATAAACCACTGTCATTGATTTTGAACTTGTTTTAGAATTTATACTCTAAAATCAGATATGCGCAAGGTTATTTAGCATTCGCTGAAAATCAAGAGATTGTGTGTATAGTCATTTTTCCAGTGAATATTAATGAAAAATCATGTGGTTACATGGTTTTCTTACGAGGAGTAGTATGAATCGTTTATTGATTGTTCCTGGAGTCGCCCTGTTAGCCGGCGGTCTCTATCTCTTTATTTCTGATACCGATGAATCCGTGGATGAAAAACCCGTGGTGTCGATTTCCCTTGGAGAGCCAACGCCAATTGGTTCTTCGGAAATTGGAACAACGACTGTCACGGATGCAGTTGAGTTCAAGGTGCTGCCTGTCACTCTCGACCCTGTGGATGAACCGGCGGATGTTGTGAGTCAGGCAGAGGTAACTGCGTCACAGGAGGAGATTTCACCTGAGGCTGAATTACCTGTTGAAGCCGAGTCGTTTGAAACGTCTGAGATGCTTGCCTCCAGTGACGAAGGAGATTCACAAAATGCTCCGGAAGTTGCGGATGTCGAAGCGGAAAATATAGAGAGCGACAAGCAGTCGCAAATTTCCAGCCTGGTCAAACATGAAATCACGATCGACTCGTCCCTCTACCATGCTACAAATGAAGCCGGTTTGAGTGCGAATCAGACAGCCCGCATCGGAAAAATTATTGAGCCTTATCTCGATGCCAGCAGAGAGTTGCGTCAAGGTGACAAACTTATCGTCACTCTTGATCCGGCAGCAGGAGATGCGCCAAACGACGCCGACCAGGTGCATGGGATTGAATATCAAGGCGCCAAAAAAGCTTTTGTTATCACTCGTGTGGCGGGTAGTCTGAGTGACTACGAGGCCGCACGTGGAGATGGCGTGATGCGCGATGAGGAGACCTCGTCATCGCCTGTGGCTGTTGCTGAGTTGCAGCAGCAAAAGGAGGAGTCTGTCGAGGCTGCAGTTACGACTGCGCAGGACAATCAGTCTGCGACTGCTGGTATGAAGCGCGTCGAAGGTGTCATCTCAGTCTCATTTTTCAGTGCAGCCAGAGAGGCCGGACTGAATGCCGGGCAGATAGAAACGATCCGTAAGATTTTGACCCCCTACATCAACTTCAACCGGGAGATGCGCAAAGGTGATCGTTTTGTGGTGATGCTGGATGGAGAGGATGTCTACTCTTGTGAATACATCGGCGCCGTTAAACAATTGCTTGCAACCAGAGATGATCAGGGTGCGTTCAAGGTGACGGATAAAGCCGGCGCAGATATTACCGTAGCAGAGAGTGCTGGCATTTCACCCCCGAAACAAAGCACTGAGAACGTACTTGCTGAAAAAACGCTGGTGAACTCACAGGCTAAATCACAGGCTAAAGTAGATACCCGCAAGCAGATCAGTTCCGGCAATAAAACCCTGGAAGAGAGGGTGTTTACGACAGATATTGTCCACGTAGAAAAGAGCAAGCCTCAGGTCACCTCCCGGATCGAGCAACCCAAGGCCAACGATTCAGCCGTGAAGGTTGTTGGCATCAATAAAAGCAACTCCCTGCAGGTCGGGAAAGTCACGCCGAAGCGCAGTGAAAAAGAGAGCAGCCGGCAAACCAGGACAAAAAAATCCTTCTGGAAAAACCTCGGTTTTGGCTCTTCTAAAGTCGCCGGCGGCAACTGGAAGCCAAAGAATCGCCAGTTGGCGAAGGTATTCGACAAAGTCGCGGCTTCAGGGAAAGTGGAGAAAAAAGCATTGCGGCGAGCTTTTAAATATTATCAGGATAACAGGAAATCTTCCGGGCTGGCGCAGACGCATATCGCCATCGCCGACTATACCAAGTTGGCCACGACCAGGCGGCTGCATATTATCAACCTGAAAACAGCTGGCGTGACTTCAGTGCAAGTTGCCCATGGCCGGAAATCCGGTCCCATTGGAGGACGTGTGACTTCAACCAGCAATGCGAATGGATCAAACCAAACCACCAAGGGGTTTTACAGGGTAGGCACCAAAGAGGGACGCACCAGCAGCAAGAATCTTCCCTATCTCTCTGTCCAGGGGCTGGAGTCAGGCAATCGTCTGGTGGGATTGCCGCCGAGGAAGGGTGGACGGGACATCATCATTCATACAGCAGGGTATGTTGCATCAGGCGGACGCAGCCTGGGATGTTTCTCCATTCGCCCGCAAGACAAACGACTTGTGTTCAACAAGCTGAAAGGCGTATTATTCTATAGCTACGTTGGTTGACCACTATTCCCAATAGATCCGTCCATATGATTTTTTCAAAAAGAGATAAAAACAAGCCATATAGTTATGAAGATTTCCTTATGAGAAACAAGGTAAAATATTTTTTGCTTGTTCCAGTTGTGATCGTGTTGGCCGCAGTGGTTTATATTTTTTATATTTATGATCCAAATCCATCGAAAGACAGCAGTAACATCACTTCAACTGCTCATGATGAGCCGCAGACGAGCATCTCCCCGGATGTTCAAATCACCACTGTTAAGGAGACGGTGGAGATAGAGGAAGCGCCAGTTGTATTGCCGGGTGTGGGAGAGTCATCAGAGGAGGTCTCTTCAATAGCAGGGAATCAAGCCGAAGTCCCGGCATCTGAGGATGAAGATTCGAGCGAGATTGCACTATCGGTTGAAGCTGAATCGGCCGAACAATTCCTTTCTTCAACCGATGATACGAATGACGCGCAAGAGAGTGTAGAAGAGAGTGTAGATGAGGCATCTATTCCAGCCGGGGTTGATGTTTCAACCGAAGGGGCAACAATTTCAGCTTCGGCTGACGATTCAATTGATGAATTAGCCACTTCATCTGCAGTTGAAACTTCAATCGACAAGCCTGTCGTTTCAGCAGCGGTGGAAGAGACTACTGAGGAGCCAGCCGTTTCAGCAGCAGTGGAAGAGACTACTGAGGAGCCAGCCGTTTCAGTAACACCAGATGAAGCATTTGATGAGCCACTCGTTGAGGCGGCAGAGGAGCAGCCAGTTGATGATTTTTCTTCACAGGATGCAACGCCTAAGAGAGTTACTTATGTTGAAACCGGTGGCGCTGACTCAGCACCTGCTGCCATCCCTGACGAAGACTACAGTCGCGGAACAGTTGTGCAGGTAGAGAAACGGCAGTCACCAGGCGCCGTGGTTGAAGAACAGCAGACAAAAAACATAGCAATAGAGCAGGCGCAGCAGCCTTCAGACGTATCGAATGACTATAAAAAAGTTGTAATCACTTCATCCCTCTCTCAGGCAGCAAGTGATGCCGGCCTGAGCGCCAATCAAAGCGCGCGGATCAGAAGGGTTTTCAAGCCCTATCTCGATTCAAGCCGCGATTTGCGTAAAGGAGATGAGCTGACGATTTATCTGGATACCGGTACGCCGGCAAGCGACAACGATGCAGATCAGATACGCAGGCTTGAGTTTCATGGAGCCAGGAAAACCCTGGTTGCGACTCGTCAATCAGGGAACTTGAGGGACTATGAAGTGAGGGATGCGCATGGCGTGCTACTTTCAGCTGAAGTCCCGACGGCCCCTATTGCTGTTGAAACCTCCAGCCAGAATGTATCTGTAGAGCCTGCGCCAGCTATCGGGAAACCCCGGCAGAAGGCATCTGTAGAATCTATGCCGCATAAAACAGCGGCTGGCAACAGCGTCGTGACGGGTAACATGAAGCGCCTTGAAGGAGTTGTTTCTGTGACTTTATTCAGTGCAGCCAGAGAAGCCGGGCTGGATGCGGGGCAGCTCAAAAAACTTGAAGGAATTATGGGGCCCTATATCGATTTCAGCAAGGATGTTCGCAAGGGGGACCGTATTGTGATATTGCTGGATGAAAGCGAAATTTACTCCAGTGAATATACGGGCGCGGTAAAAAGTCTGACTGTCGCCAGAGGTGGTGACGGTGTATATCGCGAGGTCAAACCGGGAGACAATGTTCAGGTTGTCGGAGAGAGCGGTGGCGCCTATGGTGACAATGACGACGGCAAGAAACC
>JAYELV010000100.1:0-4813 GCA_034717755.1 Pseudomonadota bacterium
GCTGCAGAGATCCGCAGCAACACCCGATCGCAAGCTGGATATCCTGTTGCTACGCGATCAGCTGCCGGACAACCTCACTCAGCATTTTGCACAGCACTTGGGACGTATGGCGCAACAGCAGCTCAGTGAACAGAGCTGGCAACTGGAAGATGAGAAGCTGGCGGCATTGAGGAGCAAGCTCAGCGCAGGCCATCAGACGCTGAAACAGAGTTACGGATCACCGCTCTACGGTATCAAGACAGGCCTCAACGCCGCCTTCGTTATCGACCGGGCGACCCACGACCGACTGATCGATCAGGATGCCGGATCGGTAGAATTGCTAAAGCCCTTCCTCGAGGGCAAGGATCTGAAAAAGTGGCATGCTCAACCGAGAGATTTATGGCTGATATACACTCCCAAAAACAAGAACAATATTGACGACTACCCCGCAATAAAAGACTGGTTGCTGCCTTTCAAAGAAAGGCTAAATAAGCGCGCTACCAAACAGGAGTGGTTTGAGCTTCAACAAGCTCAATTTGCATATTATGAGGCATTTACAACGAGGAAGATTTATTATCCAGACATAACAGATAGCTCGAAATTCCATTTAGACAAATCAGGCGCTTTCTCTGGAAATACAGGCTATTTCCTCCCATCAGAGGATATGTTTCTGTTGGGCTTATTAAACACCTCTGTTGTCTGGTTCGTATTAACGGGATTGGCTGACGCCGTCCGCGGTGGTTTCTACCGCATGTTCAGTCAAAACATCAATCGCGTGCCTATTCCCGTAGCCACCGACCAGCAAAAAGAAACCATTGCCAACCTGGCGCAACAAATCCAGTCATTGGCCGAACAGCGCTACCAGATCGAAAACAGCTTCCGTCGTCGCCTGCCCGATCTCTGCCCGCCCGAGCGCGAGTCCAAACTCAAAAAAAAACTGCACAGCTGGTGGCTGCTCGACTTTCCGCAGTTGCAGGCGGCCCTCAAAACAGCCTTCAAGACCACCATCCCGCTGACCGAGCGCAACGACTGGCAGGACTACTTCGAGGCCGAGCAGCACAAAATCAACACACTGAATCAGCAGATCAGGGAACTGGAACAGCAACTCGACCAGGCCATCTACGCGCTCTTCGATCTAAGCGCCGATGAAATCGACCTGCTGCAGAAAAATGTCTGAAAACGGTGCAATGCGTTCCACTTATTGCACCCTACGAAAGCCTCACCGCTCCGTAGGGCGTCAATAAGTGGTGCGCATTGCGCCGCATGAGGCGCAGTTGTCATTCCAGGCTCCGCGCATTGCGCTGCCTGGAAAGCAGACTCGTCAATAATGTGGCATGATGCATCTGCGATGGTAAATATTTCATACGGTGTGAATCAATGAAATGGCGAAATAGAAAGCAAAGCACGAATGTCGATGACAGAAGAAGCCGCAGCGGTGGTGGCGGAAGCAGAGGGATGCCATCCATTGGGACTCTTCTGCTTTTGTGGCCGATGATCAAACCACTGCTGCGCTCCAAACTCGGCCTGGCAATCATTGGCATTGGCGCTGTCGCCTATTTCGGCAATTTTTTCAGCCTCTCCTCAATCATGGGCGGCGGCAGTTCCAAAGTTGTCAATGAAGAGCAGGACAATGAACAGGCTGCGTTCATTAAAACGGTGAAAGCCGACACTGAAGCCGTATGGTCAAAAATTTACGCTCAGGCGGGAGGACGTTATCCCTCTCCGGAACTGGTGCTGTACCGTGGTTCGACCAATAGCGGCTGCGGGCACGCCAGCTCCCGCATGGGGCCATTTTACTGCCCTGTGGATCAAAAAGTGTATGTTGACCTGGGCTTCTTCGATGACCTCAAAAACCAGCATGGCGCAGGAGGAGACTTTGCCCAGGCCTATGTGCTGGCGCATGAAATCGGTCATCACATTCAAAATCTGGAAGGTGTGCTGAGCGAAGTGCAAAAAGCACAACAAGCGGCATGGGGAAAGGCGAAAAAAAACAAGTTGCAGGTGGGCGTAGAACTTCAGGCCGATTGCTACGCCGGAGTATGGGCTTATCACGCGCAAAAGCAATTTAATATTCTGGAAGAGGGCGACCTTGAAGAGGCTCTGGTCGCCGCCGCCTCCATCGGTGACGACAGACTGCAGAAACAGGCCCAGGGTTTTTCCATACCTCACACCTTCACGCATGGCAGCTCCAAACAGCGCGTAGAGTGGTTTACCAGAGGCATCAAAAGAGGCAATATCCAGGATTGCAATGCATTTGAGCGGTAGCCCGTAAGGCGAAATAAGAGAAGCGCATTGCACCGCATTTCTACATACACCGCTCACACAATTCGATAACCGATGTCACGCGCAACAGTAAATAGCATCTTCTCCAATCTGCGATCAGCGAGAGCTGTGTGAAATACCGGGTTTCCCGGCAGTGCATTTTCAGCACGCTCGAACAGAGCAAAAGCATCACTATTATTGTGCATCGAGGAAGCATAGCAGATGCCGTCTATGCCGGGATAAGCTTGATAAAAGGCTCTGGACCAGGCGCGGGAGTACTCCGTACGACCACTATGTATTGCTGTCGATAATCCAACTTTTGTCGTATACAGCGACTTCAGATTCAGCAGCCTGAGTGGACGAGTCGGCTTAAAGGCCACCAGCCATGGCTCGCGGCAATGCCGGTCGATAACCCGCGACAGTTGGAAAAATTCAGCAAGACACACCGGGCCGTTATGCCCTGCATAGAGGATCCCCCGATCCTGTGTGGATGCTTCACCCGACGCATTCAATAGAAGGTGATCAAAGCGGCTTGCAGTGGGTCCAAAATAGCGGAACTCATACCATTTCACTGCATAGTCACCGCTGCCGTTATAGAGCCGCCATAGAGGGCGGCTAACAGGAACCTCGAGAATATCCCTCTTTTCGAGTTCGGGGAGAGGCCGTCCTTCCATGGGCCAGCTGAGTTTCGCCATTAAAGAACCCTGGCAAGATCGATGACCGGCTCGACAGGATGTCCGGATTTCAACCACTCTTTTGGTGACAATGGTTTTTGCAAGAGATCAGAGTAGAGATCAGGCTGAGGAGCATTCAAAAAGCCATTGATTGTAATCGGGTGCAAACCCTCTTCCATACCCTGTAAAACCCTGCGCATACCGGGAATTTCTCTGCCGTCATTATCAAACTGAAAGCGGGGAAGCAGCCAGTTGTTCTCGACGCCCTGTATAGCCAGCAAGGAATGATCACCGATGCGCTGCCTGATCCTGCTCGGATTGACATGCAACCACTTCGCCGCTTCGCTGGTATCGATAGCGGTACTCGCGATCACCGCATATTCGGCGCTGATCTGGCTCACTAAATCGGCAGCACTTTGCCTCTCTTCAGCGATCTCATCGAGCGGAAACCCACCTTGTTGCAACACCTCGATTTCGCTCTCTAAAAACCCTCGGCTGATTTCATTGACCTCAAGATCACCGCTAATGTTTTGAGCAGCAAAATCATTTGCATACATCAGCACCAACTCAGGATTCACCAGGTTTGATCCGTTGCCGTTGACAGCCGACTGATATGAAACTGCATCCTGAATAGCCATATCTATGCTCCAGAAACACCAATAGACATCCATATATTAGCGCAGATTATCGCCGATAGCAAACGTTAGTATTTTGGCGCGATAGGGGCTATAAGCGCAATACAAACTCTGCAGGGCTTTCGATGCAATACTCTTCTCGAAGAGCTAACAGGTCATTATCGCCTGAAACAAGGCAATCCGCTTCGGCAGCAATCAGTGTCGCCAGTATCGGGCTATCATCAGGGTCCGCTGGAACCTGAACATCGATACCCGATATGTCGACAATTTCGACACGCAGACAGAGTTGGCGGATAAACCCCTGGATTTCCGAGTCACCCCACTGTAGTAGCTTCCTGACCTTGGGATAGGCCATTACGCGTGTGATCTCAGCAAGTTGAAATTCGCAAGTAACAATCTCGAAACTGTGATTATCCCATGCCGTGATGATTCTCCCCGGTGTGCTATTTGGCGCAGCCAGCCCTGACAGGAGGACATTGCTGTCCAAAACAATTTTCATTTTGCAGATTTCTGCTTGCGCGTTTCCACGACCGCCTCATCAAACAAACCCTCCAGTGCTGTCTCATCCAGCTGTGCAAAGGCATCAGAAAATTGTCTGCGTAATTTTGTGAAATTTTCATCCAGGTGACGCAGACGCTCGAAAAGCGCCATATCGATCAGCGCTGCTACCGGCTTACCTCCCTTGGTAATCATCACCGAATCACCGCGGTATTGAACCTCGTTCAGAAGTTCACCCAGATTATTTCGCACTGTCATGGCAGGTGCAGTTCTAATCATCATAATTACCCTAATTACCTCAATTGAGGTAATTATAGCAGAAATGCAGACAGTGTTATGTGCTGTGCTCCATTTATGTGCAATGCTCCTATTATTGTGCTCAGTCTAGTTATTTCAACAAACTATGGGATATTTACAACCTTAACTACTCGCGAGGGGTCAAATGGAATGATTAGATTTGTTCCGACCTTTATTATTTTTTCACCCCATCCAACAAATACTTCATCATATTTGCGTCCATCATCAAGTTCTACGATTACCTTGTTCACGCCGTAACTATATTCCGGCATTTCTGCTATTTTCTCTTTAATCATATCTGGCAGTGGATTCATATTAAAATCTATCCGGGGAAAATACTCGTAGGGCGTCAATAAGCGGTGCGCATTGCGCCGCATGTTAATCATCGTACTCAAGCACAATCTCACCGCCACCGGCCCAGTCATGTGGATAGACGCCTTGCACGACCAGGCGATGAAATGTTGAATA
>JAYELV010000101.1:0-4801 GCA_034717755.1 Pseudomonadota bacterium
GGGATTTGTTGAAAGTGCCGCGCAGGTGATCGATATTCGCCTGCTTCTCGGATCTCGTATCTTCAGCAGGCCGCTCTGGCGCCGAACTTCCAACCTCAATATTCTGCGCCTCGCGAAGTTTAACCAGCGCCTCACTGGGTTTGGCATCGATCTCGTCGACATCAAAGCCCGGACGATCTCGTTCACTATCCTGGTCGAGCGCGGTCACCAGCGCATGCATATATCCGGGATTCTGGTAAATGAGGCCATCCTTTGCGTACCAGGTCAAATACATCCACACGGCCAGCCCGGCAAAACCGACGCTCATGATCAGCATGCGGATCTTTGGCTTGCGGCACAAAAAGCCCAGCAGCATGATGCCAAGCAGAGCGACCAGAAACTGTGAGAATGCGCGTTCGATGACGCCGCCGGATGCGATCGGATACATCCCCACGTAGTGATTGATCGTGTCCATCTCATGCACACAGTCAAGCGCCTCGACTTCGCTGATCTCCTCCTTTTCGATTTTTTTACAGCCGTTGAAGACCCCGTTCATGTGGAATTCGATGCGTACGCCATCCGGAAAAGCCTCTTCCGGATAGTTTGGCGCCGTCAGCGCAACCCACCAGATCGGTGAATAAAAGATTGCAATCAATACACCGATGGATGCAGCGATGAGCAGGCTGCTGATAAGATTTTTCTTGTTCATGATAAGAACCGAAGAGTTGCTGTGAAAAAAGAGGATGTGGGAGCGGCCTTCCGGCCGCGAAGTTGTAGGGGATAAGAAGCTTCCGCGTTCTGCTCACGCCCCTTCACTGACGTCCATGTAGGCGACAGCGCATCCACCAGGTCACTGCAGGAGGCTCGGCCGACGCGGCAATCTGCTTGAGATTGCCGCAGTCGCTTAGGCTCCTTCGCAATGACAGCACTCAGGTTAGTCCAATGGTGGATGCGCTGTCGCTTATCCCCCCTACGGAATCGCGCTCAGAAGGCCGCTCCTACAATTTACTATCAATCGTAATCAGGATTCAACCACTCTTTGGAAGGCGCGACTTTCTCCTTGGGTACAGGGATCCTGGAGACATAGTTGACGACTGCCTCCATATCCTCGTTAGAGAACTCCTTGATCTGCTTAACCATATCGGGATTGGCGTTGCGGCGCTTGCCGTCGCGAATCCACTCGAACTGGCGCAGCATGTAGTTGTAGTGCTGCCCCTGGATCAGCGGATAAAACTTCTCTCTGTTGCCTTCACCATTGTCTCCGTGGCACTGTACGCAGTTATCGGCATAGAGTTTTTTGCCCAGGTCAAACTCCGGTGTGCCTTCAGCCCATTTGCCCTTGCCATTATCCGGATCCATCGGCAGCTTCTCGACATACGCAACAACATCGGCCAGCGCCTGGGCGCCGCCTATGGCTTCCGGCAGCGCAAAGGGATACATGGTCGGGTTATCACGGTTCTTGGCGCGGATATCCGCCAGTTGCTTGAGCAGCACCTCTTTGTGCTGTCCCGCCAATTGAGGGAATGTGCCATCCGGCTTGCCCCAGCCTTCTGTCAGGTGGCAGCCTGCGCACACCTCGTAGACCTCGATGCCATTCTCATGATCAGGTGTCAAATGCAGCGCTTCCTCACGTTCACCGCCCTTTTCCATCCAGACAGCCTGTACAGTTGCAGCCATACCCAGCGTTATCAGCGCCGCTGCTATTTTCAGTTGTTTATTCATAATCGTCTCTCTCGCCTGTTATCAGTAAAATTATGGCGCCATTGTGGCAACATAGTCAGCCAGTACAGCCATCTCTTCGTCAGTGACCAGGTGCATAATCCCCTTCATCGCTGCTGACTGGCCGTTTGCCCTGGCGCCGCTCTTGATGTCTTTCATCTGCTGCAGGGCATAGGCTGCATTCTGTCCGGCAATTTTCGGATAGATCGGCAGCAGCGGAGTCTTGGCGTCTTTACCATGGCAGGTCAGACAGGTCTTCTCCTTGAACAGAGTGGCGCCGTCGGCAGCAACAGCTGTACCGAGTTGCGGAAGTGTCAGCACCATTGCGATAGCAATCGACTTTGTTAGTTTCATCGGTTTTTCTCCAGAACATTTACAATTTTGTCGTTGAATGTGAATATCCGCAGTGCAGATAAACTTCAGCCGACTATTTCACCACTTCAGGGCAAACAGATCCATGACATTGATCAAGTGACGATCATACGAGCAGTTTATCACCCAAAAGCAGCAACAGATGGCATCAAATGTAACTTCTCAATAACCCCGTGCAGGAAAAACCTGTAGGCCGGATGAGCGGAAGCGAAATCCGGCAACCCAAAGCCGGATGACGGCGCTGGAAGATCCGTATTGAATCAAAGATCGGTGAAAGCGCCTTATCCGGCCTACGATACTGTTAAGTCATATTGTCATTGCGAGCGGAGCGCGGTAATCTCAAGCAGATTGCCGCGGTCGCTTAGGCTCCCTCGCAATGACAGCATTCATACGGGGTTATTGAGATGTTACCATCAAACTTTGTAAGGTATTGATGATTCGCAATTTTTTTACAAATAAAACAGGGGTAGTACAAACTACCCCTGTCGTCACACTTGCTCAGACCGAAGCCTGATTATGCTTACCGCTACTTCTTGACTTCCACGGCGCCATGCTCTTCCAGGTAGGTCTTGGCGCGCAGTCCCATATCGGCCGTCTTGACCTGATACTGCCACCACTGGTTGGCCCACAACATGGCGTTGTTCCAGTCCTTCTTGCCAGCTGCAGCTTCAGACTTTGCCTTGGCTTCGTCGGCAAATCCCAGCTGGTCGGTCGCATCTTCAACCAATGCGACAACCGGAGGAAAATCCTTGAAGTTGCGGGCGGTGATAAAACCAACAACCGAGTTGATGACATCCTGGGTCGCGATGTTGGTCTCGACCTGCTTCTTGTAGTCAGCTTCGGTGTAGGTGGTTCCCGCTACAGCTTCAACACCTGAAGCCTTGTAGCCTTTTGGCTGAACCAGAAGATAGCCCTGCATCTCGAGGTGCAGCGCCGAGCAGAACTCGGTGCAGTAGTAGGGATAGACACCGGCCTTGTCAGCAACAAAGGAGGCAGTGACAGTCTTGCCAGGCTCGAGGGAGAGCTGGATATTCTGCCCGTACATAGCGAAACCGTGGGTTTCGTCCTCAGCGCGTTCGAGGTTGGTCAGGTGAATATGAACATTGTCACCCTCAGTAACCTCGATGATCTCAGGCGTGATGTGAGAACGGATGACGGTGCCGTAGACATGCACTTCGTTGCCGTTGCGCTCGATTTTTTCACGTCCTGCACGGGTCTTCCACTCCGACTTGGTGTTGGTGCGGGAGTTCCAACCGGACTTGTAGCGTACCGCGGGCTTGAGTTTGTCAGCCCTGATCGCGGTCACATAGTGGGGTTCGCCCAGCGGCAGCGGCATATCATACAACAGCTCCATTTTGTCACCGCTGATATCGATCAGCTGGTGGTTCTGCGGATGCAGCGGGCCAACAGGATTGAAACGATCGATTGCGAGTTTGTTGAGCGCAACCAGGTACTTACCCTGGGGAGAGACGGTATCGCCCTCCATGGTCATGAGGTGACCAACATTGTAGTGGATAGAGATCTGATCCAGCACCTTGCCTTCACAGTAGTCCCACTTGGTGACCATGGAGTCGACATAGATGGATGTGTAGACGATGCACTCTTTGGAGTCAAACTGCGAATGCAGCGGACCCAGTCCGACTTCGACGGACTTATGCAGTACATCCTTGATCGCAATGATGGGAATTCCATAGGGATCCTTGCCTTCGAATTTCTTGTCGGCAACCGCCTTCATGATCTTGTCGAAACTGAAGACCCAGGCATGACTGTCGAGCTTTCCGCTGATGACAAGCATTTTTCCATCAGGAGTGACATCGACACCGTGCGGACTCTTTGGCTCGGGAATCAGAAACAGCAGGTCGTTGGCAACAGCCTCTTCCATGCTGATCAGCTTCATGCCGTTGACTTCCTTAGCGATTTTTCCGGCAGCAACCAGCTCGGCGGCTTTTTTCCAGTTGGTGACATGCAGGAAGTCGGTATCCTTCGAGGAACAGCCCGCTTCAAATGGAGGACGGCCCTTCATGGTGCCGCCGACATAACGCTCCGTACAGAAGGAGTTGGTAAAACCCCAGCCATCACTGGGGCCCTTGCCTGCATCGGAGAGATCCTGACTGTAGGGAGGAAACTCGAAAGTAAACGAGTTTTCAGGCTCGATTTTGCCACTCTCGTTATTGAATTTCCAGTAGGTCAAACCACCGCGATATTTCTCGTTGAACTCTTCGAGAGGAACGAACTCATCACCGTAGGGCGCCGCATATTGCGTCGCTTCCATGACGTAGTCGGTATCCTGGGTAACGAAGGCGCCGCCATGCTCGGATCGGAACAGTGGATTGACGACGATCTGCTTGGTTTCGAAATCGTGCAGATCGATCACAGCAAGCCGTGGATTGGCCTTGTCATTGATAAAGAGATAACGGCCATCACTATCGCCCGCTGTCTCTGAAAGCGCCGGGTGATGGGTATCACCAAAGGTGATGTCCTTGCCCATGATGCGTCCCTGGGCCAGCACGGCCTTGGACTCGTCATCAAAACCGTAACCCTGCCAGGGTTCCGGGGTGAAGACGCCGATGTACTTCAGAATACGCATCGATGGAATGCCGTAGACGATGACATGTCCACTCTGACCGCCTGAGCTGAATGCCAGGAACTCATCGCGTCCGCCTGTCGGTGTATAGGTCTTGGCCGCGGCAAGAATATTTTTTTCAGTCAGCCCGCGGCGCTCCATGACCTC
>JAYELV010000102.1:0-4790 GCA_034717755.1 Pseudomonadota bacterium
ATGTAATCGCGTTTTACAATGCCGACGCCATGTTCTCCGGAGAGGGTTCCCTGCAGTTCCAGCACCAGTGAGAAGACGTCTGACAGACATGCTTCGGCGCGTGCAGTCTCGCCGGGATCATCCGGATTTGTCAGCAGGTTGACGTGGATATTGCCGTTGCCTGCATGGCCGAAGTTGACAATTTGTATGCGGTGTTGCAGCGACAGTTGCTCCAGCCCCTCGATCAGGTGTGGCAGTTGTGATATAGGCACCACCACATCCTCGTTGATTTTTTTCGGCGCAATGTTACGCAGCGCCGGTGATAGCGCCTTTCGAGTCTTCCACAGCTGATCCACCTCCTGTTGAGAGGCGGCAATGCGCAGTTCTATGCAGCCATCGACCCTGGCGGCGGCGGCAACTTGTGCAGCGGCCTCATCAATCGCATGCTCCATGGCATCGACCTCGATCATCAGCATAGCGCCGATATCGCCATCAAGCTGCAAATCCGAAAAATCCCGCACCATCTGCAATGCGGAATGATCCATAAACTCCAGTGCACAGGGTGTCACAGGCTGCGACATGATAGCGGCTACTGCACGTGCTGCTGCATGGATATCACGGTAGCTGGCGCGCATGGTGCGCCTGCTTTCGGCCTCTGGCGTGAGCTTTAGAGTGGCTTCGGTAATCACTCCGAGGGTTCCTTCCGAGCCGATCAGGAGGCGTGTCAAATCATAGCCGACGACGCCCTTGGTGGTCAGTGTGCCGGTGTGAAAGCTTTTCGCATCTCCGCTAATGGCTGTCAATGCCAGGGTGTTTTCTCTCGGAGTGCCGTATTTCACAGCTCGGGGACCGGCCGAATTGTAGGCAAGGTTTCCGCCAATCGTGCATACCTCTGCACTGGTCGGGTCGGGTGGCCAAAAGAACCCGTGTTGCGCTGACTCCCGCTGTAACGCGGCATTGGTCACTCCTGGCTGGACGGTGGCGGTACGGTTGACTGGGTCGATGCCGATGATCTTCTGCATGCGCTCAAATGAGAGTACAACAGCATGCTGACGAGGCACAGTTGCTCCTGTCGTTCCCGTGCCGCTGCCGCGGCAGACGAGAGGCACCCCGGCTTGATTGCAGACTTCGATGACATCCTGGATTTGCGAGTGCGTAGAGGCAAATGCAACTGCTCCCGGCTGCGCCTGTAGACGGCTGTTGTCATAGCCGTAGGGCCAGCAGTCGGATGGTTCTGTCAGCAGGCAGTCACTGCCTGCTGCCGCAGCAAGGTTGCGGAAAAATGCTGATGAGTTTTTTCTGCTGTCGATGATTTTCACCTTTCAATATATTCAAAGATCCCGATGACCTTTTTCACGCCACTGATGCTGCGTACATGTTCGACGATTGCAGGCCCCTCTTCAGCAGTCACCAGGCCGAGTAGATAGACATTTCCCAGCGTGGTGGAGATCTTGACCCGGGTTGGATCGAATCCCCTGATGCTGACACGCCACAGAGAGCCCTTGATTTTACTGGTTAGGGCTGCGTCTTTGCTGATATCCATATTGCTCGCACGTGCTCTGATTTCAACTTCATTATAGACGGATTTGAGCTTGGGCTGTCTGCTGACAAGATGTGCGAATCGATCCGCCATTTTCCTGCTATCGGCCTGTCCAAAAATCAATACGCGGCGATTGAAACTGGTGACGTGGATGCGTGAGTGCTCGGAAATTTCAGGATGATTGCCGAGAGTGGCCCTGGCGCGCAGTTTGATCTCCTGATCATCCATGACCGTTGCCGTCGTACGTCTGTCGTGCATGGTTGAAGCGACGGTTGCCGTGGTTGCAACAATAGCAGCAGTACAACCTCCCAGCAGTGGGAGAGTAAGGAGCAGGCAAAGGAGTTTAAGAGAGCGCCTCAAAAGCATTTTGAATCCACTCGATCTTGACTTCAGGCTGGGCGACGATGGCAACGACATCAAAGCGGCAGGGTTTGTCGACACCATGTTGTTGCAGATAGAAATTTGCAGTTCGTGTCAGGCGGCTCTGTTTGGTGCGGCTGATGGTTGCCGCCGGGGTGCCGTAAAGGCTGTTTTTTCTGTAGCGGACCTCGACAAACACGAGATGATTCCTGTGCGTCATAATCAGGTCGATTTCACCCATACGGCACAGGAAGTTGCGTGTGACCAGTTTGAGTCCGTGCGATTTCAGATAGTCGAGCGCATATTGCTCGGCTCGTCCGCCTGTATCCCTGCTGGTCACTCTGGCATCAGCACAATAAGGGGTTGCTGGGGGGAGTGTTGTTTCGAGTCGGAATTGATATTCATTCGAGGTGCGTAAAGCGGGCGGTTTAACGGTTTATAATCCACAATTTATTTATTTGTGCGGCTCGTGGAGGTTCAGGAGCCGGGTGTGCCGCATGAAAATGGACAGGGAAACCTATTGCAAAGAGGCTTTCAAAAGTCGATTATTTCTTGCTGCCGGGCTGATGTTGCGTCAGGGAGCCGTTCTGGTAATGCAACCACAGCATATTGCGTCTGATGACGCCATTACTGTCCAGACCAAGGTTGCCGGTTGCTCCCTGCAGGACTTTTCCGCGGCTGATATCCCCGGCATTCAGGGCCAGCAGCATGGCGTCGATGCCAAAAGCGTAGAACTTGGCCAGGCCGGGATTGAAGCTAGGGTCTGATTCAAGTTCCTGGTATGTGGGAATGGACGCTGCTGTTGCTCCTGGCACAGTCCAGCGTAATGCCGGTATCCAGACATTGTCGAAGTCGGCGTCCTTGTGGCCATAAAGGCGTCTGTCATAGGCGGTAGAGGATGCATAAGCAGTGGGGTTTTTCTCGCTGGCGAGCAGTATTTGAGCGCGAATCTTGCGGGCTTTGCTGGGTTTGGCAACGATGAAGACGGCATCTGCCGGTGTTTTCATGGCTGAGTCGACGGTGTTAGTGAAACTGCCGGCGCCCTGCGGGTATCTCACCCTGGCTGTGACAGAGCCCCCCAGGGAGTACCAGCGCTGACGAAAGCCCTTTTCATAACGGCTCCCCCAGCTGGTATCCGGGTAGATGATGGATGCAGTGCGATGGCCGTCAGCCCAGGCTTTCTCCGCGATTACCTCACCCTCTGCTACGGGGGAGAGACCAAATTGATAGACCCCCCCGGGTGAATAATTGCTCACCTGGTTGAGGGTGATGGTGGTGGTGTTGATGCCATTGGAGACGACCTGCTGCACAGAAGGCTTGCTGAGTGGCCCGAGAATCATTGCCGCCGAGTCTGCCTGTGCAATAGCTTCGTTGAGGTTGCTGCTGTCAATATAACGCAGGGTCGGGCGTTTGCTTTCCGGCTGACGTGCATACATCGACTCGATCCCCTGGCGAACAGCATTGGCGGCATTGGCGTAGACACCGGAAGAGGGGAGCAGTACGGCGATTTCACCGCTGGTGACATTTGATGTGACGACTGCTTCGTTTGCAAGCGCCATCCTGATACGCGCAGCGGAGGCATCATCTCCCGTTCTTTCATAATAGTTCAATGCCCTTTGCAGGTACTCGGTTCGCTGCTTGCCTTTGTTTGAGCGCGCCAGGATCTCATACAAATAGGCGGCGCCGGCGTAGTCCCCCCTGTTTGCGAGAGACTCGGCGCGATCTGAACGGGCTTTATTGACGCCGATGCCAAAGGTATCCAGGCCCATTGACGTACACCCGGAGATGGCAAGCGAGAAGGCGAGAACGACAGCAGGGAAAAGTCTTTTTAGTGGTAGCATAGTATCAGTGACCCTAATAGATTAAATAACTCTCGCAGTATCCTGAGTGAAGGGCAGGATGTCAATGCAAACAGGCAGGCTTTATATTGTTGCTACCCCAATCGGTAATCTCGGGGATATCACCCGGCGGGCTGTCGAGGTGCTGGAACAGGTGGATCTGATTGCTGCCGAAGACACCCGTCACACGGCAGGATTACTTTCCCATCTTGGGCTCGATACGCGAACGCTCTCTTTTCATGAGCATAATGAGCAGCAGCGATCACAGCAGCTTGTCGATTTGTTGCTTGGCGGAGAGGATGTAGCCCTGGTGAGTGATGCGGGAACACCTCTGATCTGTGATCCGGGTTATCGCATCGTTTGTGCCTGCCGTGAGAGAGGAGTGGAGGTCGTCCCTCTGCCCGGAGCAAGCGCCGTTATTACCGCATTGTCAGCATCCGGATTGCCGACAGATCGTTTTCTTTTTGAGGGGTTCCTTCCGCGCACGCAGGAGAAACGTCTCAAACGTCTGCAGCAGTTGCGCAACTTCCCATCGACGCTGGTTTTTTATGAGTCCACGCACCGTATTGTGCAATGCCTGCAGGATATGCTGACGACGTTTGGAGAAGGCCGCCGCGTGGTGGTTGCGCGTGAACTGACCAAGCAGTTCGAAACCATTCTCGATCTGCCACTCGCTGAATTATTGCAAACGATGAATGCAGACAGGAATCAGCAACGTGGGGAATTTGTGGTGATGGTTGCGGCAAGTGACACTCCGGTCATGGGGGAAGACTCTGTCGAGAGAGTGCTGCAGGCCCTCGCGGGCGAAGTGCCTCCCAACCAGGCGGCTAAAATTGCTGCGCGCATCTGCAAGCGGCCAAAGCGGGAGCTTTACCAGCTGCTGCTGAAAATGAAGTAGCACAGCATGGGGTCTTTCCTGAATAGATTGATCCTGCTCAACTGTATTGCTCTATACTCTAAACTGCTGTTAAGGTTCAGGGTAGAATAGGTTAAGAGACTAAACAAGCGTAGCAAAAGTAATTTCTCAATAACTTCGTACAGAGAAGCAGGGTTGGGGCTTACTTTTCAGGGCT
>JAYELV010000103.1:0-4782 GCA_034717755.1 Pseudomonadota bacterium
TATAGACGGCGTTTCACAGGCGCAGGTCAATCTGGTGGAGAAGCAGGCCCGGGTTGTTGGAGGTGATCCTGTGGCCGTCGTCAACGCCGTTATCGATCAGGGATATGATGCCGGATTGATAGAAGAGTATTTGCCGTCAGACCGACTTGTGCTGCAATTTCAGGGCGCAGTGGATGACAAACTGGTGGCTCTGCTTGCAGGTCTGGGAACTGATGTACAGATTCACTGGCCGGGGGTTGAACTCACCACCCGGCGACATCCTGCAGATCTGTTGCTGCAACTCAGAGATGCCGGTTTCGATGTCTCTCTGGAGGAGCAGTTCGAAGATCCCTACCTGGCTCAGGCGGAACAGGCGGAGCGGGAAATCCGCCGCTCATGGCAACGGGCGCTACTGGCAGGGAGCATGGCCGTGGTGCTCATGGCTGGTGATATGAGCGGGCTGTTCCCTGAATTAAGCCCCGGAGCAGGGCAGCTGTTCTGGGTTGCCATGGCGCTGATGTGCCTCTTTATCATGTGGTTCAGCGGCGCCAGCTACTACCGCACGGCCATCAAGCAGGCGCAGCATCTCTCTTCCAATATGGACACCCTGGTGGCGCTGGGAACCGCTGCTGCATGGATCTCCTCGGCGATCATTATCATGATTCCCGATTTCATTCCCGCAGGAGGCAATCATCTCTACCTCGATGCTTCGGTCGCCATTCTTGCATTTTTACAACTGGGGCACGCCCTGGAAACCCGCGCCAAACGCGTCACCAGCAAGGCCATCGGTGCACTGGTGCAGCTGGCGCCAAGATCAGCGCTGGTCGTGCGCGAAGGGGGTGAAGTTGTGCTGCCTGTGTCGCTACTGAGACGGGGAGACCATATCCGGGTAAAGCCGGGCGAGACCATCCCCATCGATGGCGAGGTGATCGATGGCAGTTCCAGTGTCGATGAGTCTATGCTGACCGGTGAATCGAAAAGTATACCCAAACAGCCCGGTGATGAGGTAACTGGCGGCGCTGCTAACCAGGGTGGCACATTGCTGTTTCGCGTCACCCGCCTGGGAGAGGAGACCACGCTCGCTGCTATCGTCAGCATGGTGAAACAGGCGCAGCTCAGCAAGCCGGCAATTGCACAGCTGGTTGACAGGGTTTCCGCCATCTTCGTGCCCTCGGTCATTCTGATCGCAATTGTGACATTCATCGCCTGGAACCTGCTTGGCCCCGAGCCACAGATCGCCTATGCCCTCACAGCAGGAATCGCAGTACTGGTGATCGCCTGTCCCTGTGCGCTGGGACTGGCTACGCCCATCGCCATCATGGTCGGCACAGGGCGTGCGGCACAGCTGGGGATGCTGATTCGCAATAGTGATGCATTGCAGAGTGCATCACATCTTACCCACCTGGTCGTGGACAAAACCGGCACACTCACCGAAGGGCGGCCTGCCGTGACCGATATCCACGTTATCGATGCTGCGCACAATGACAACAGCCTGATCCAGCTGGCGCTCAGCCTGGAGAGCGGCTCTGAGCATCCACTGGCGCAGGCTGTCGTTCGCATCGCGCAGCAGCAGGCTGTTGAAGCACTCTCCTGCAGTAATTTTGAGGCGATCAGCGGGCGTGGAATTGTGGGGGAGATTGAAGAAAAACGCTATTTTCTTGGTAATGCACAACTGCTGGCAGAGCAGCAAATCGATATCGGCGAGCATTGGCGCCAAATTGCTGCGCAGCAGGCGAGCCAGGGTGGAACTCCCGTGTGGCTTGCCAATGGTGACACTCTGCTGGGTCTGCTGGTTCTCAAAGATCCTGTGCGTAAAGAGAGTGCAGCGGCAATCAGGAAGCTCCATCAGCAGGGCCTGCAGGTGGTGATGTGTACGGGTGATAACAAGGCGACAGCAACTGCCGTCGGTGCAGCACTGGGTGTCGATACGATATTCAGTGAGCTGCTGCCTGAGCAGAAGCTGGAAGTGATTCGTGATCTGCAGCAGCAGGGCTACAAGGTCGGCATGGTGGGGGACGGCGTCAATGATGCTCCCGCACTTGCACAGGCTGACACAGGTTTTGCCATCGGCAGTGGTACCGATGTCGCTATCGAGAGTGCCGATATTACCCTTGCCGGCGACTCACTGATGAATGTCAGCAACGCCATCGCCATCTCCAGCGCCACCCTGCGAAATATTAAACAGAACCTGTTCGGCGCCTTTATCTATAATGTCATCGGCATACCCCTGGCTGCAGGCGTACTTTTCCCATTGACGGGATGGCTGCTCAACCCGATGTTCGCCAGCTTTGCCATGGCGATGTCATCGGTTACCGTCGTGACCAACGCCAACAGGCTCAGGTTTTTTAAACCAGTAACAGGAGATACCCATGAGTGATGTGACCAATCTGAAAATATCGGGAATGACCTGCGGTCACTGTGTCAAGAATGCAACAAAGGCTCTGGAGAGCGTGCAGGGTGTAGAAAGCGTTGAGGTTACCCTCGAGCCTGGAGCCGCCAAAATCATCGGCAATGCTGATCATGAGGCATTGCTTGCTGCAGTCAAGGATGCCGGTTATGAAGCGCAAGTCGTATAATTCCATCAAGATCCTGTGAATTATTCGGGATAAGTGACAGCATATCGATTATGTCATTGCGAGGAGCCTCAGCGACGCGGCAATCTACTTGAGATTGCTTCGTTCATCATAATGACAACCATAACGCAACAGCATTCGGAGCTGCGGTTGTGGGTGCAGCAAAAACGCCTTATCCGCCTTACCCTGTAAAGCATATCTAAGAGAGAAACACATGCCAACCCCGAAGATCATCTACACCCTCACCGACGAAGCGCCTGCACTGGCGACCCGTTCACTGCTGCCAGTCGTCAAGGCATTTGCCGAAGCGGCGGGTGTCAGCGTTGAAACCAGGGATATCTCCCTGGCCGGTCGCATTGTTGCGAATTTCCCCGAAAATCTGACCATCGGGCAACAACAGAGCGACGCGCTGTCAGAGCTGGGTGAACTGGCGAAGACGCCGCATGCGAATATTATCAAGCTGCCGAATATCAGCGCATCGATCCCGCAGCTGAATGCGGCGATCAAGGAGTTGCAGGAGCTGGGTTACGAGATTCCTGACTATCCCGAAGAACCGCAAAACGATGCACAGGCAGAAGTAAAAGCGCGCTATGCAAAAGTGCTTGGCAGCGCCGTCAACCCGGTGTTGCGCGAAGGCAACTCGGATCGCCGCGTGGCCGGCCCGGTCAAGGAGTACGCAAAACAGCATCCTCACTCGATGGGAGCATGGAGCGCCGACTCAAAATCAGAGGTGGCATCCATGAGCGATGGCGATTTTTACTCCAGTGAACAGTCGCTAGTGATCGATGAGCCGGGTGATATCAAAATTGAGTTCGTTGCTGAAGATGGAAAGATCGAAGTTCTGAAGCAGGAAATTCCTGTTGTGGCCGGCGAGGTTGTCGATGCAACGCGCATGAGCCGCAAGGCGCTGTGCGCTTTCTACGAGAAAGCGATCGAGGAGGCCAAACAGCAGGATGTGCTGCTGTCACTGCATCTCAAGGCGACCATGATGAAAGTCTCCGATCCCATCATGTTCGGTCATGCCGTGACTGTCTACTACAAGGCTGTTTTTGAGAAACATGCCGCCCTGTTTGAACAGCTGGGTGTTGATGCGAACAATGGTCTAGGCGACCTCTACGCGAAAATCAGCAGCTTGCCTGATGAGCAGAGAGAGGCGGTTGAGGCTGATGTCCAGGCGGTTTATGCGTCACGTCCGCAATTGGCCATGGTGGATTCAGACAGAGGCATCACCAATCTGCATGTCCCCAGTGATGTCATTATCGATGCCTCCATGCCTGCTGCGATTCGTTCATCCGGAAAAATGTGGGGCGCGGACGGCAAGCTGCACGATACCAGGGCGATGATTCCGGACCGCTGCTATGCCGGCATCTACCAGGAGGTGATCGCTTTCTGTAAACAGCATGGCGCCTTTGATGTGCCAACCATGGGCAGTGTCAGCAACGTTGGCCTGATGGCGCAAAAAGCCGAAGAGTACGGCTCACATGACAAGACCTTTGAAATTCCCGCCAACGGCAGTGTGCGCATCGTCGATGCATCAGGCAAGACGCTGATGGAGCACGCGGTTGAAGAGGGGGATATCTGGCGCGCCTGCCAAACCAAAGATATACCGATCCGGGACTGGGTCAGGCTGGGAGTATCCCGCGCTCGTGCGACAGGCCAGCCCGCAATCTTCTGGCTGGACAAAAACCGTGCCCATGACGCCAACCTGATTGCGAAGGTGGAAAAATATCTGCCGGAGTATGACACCGATGGTTTGGATATCCGGATTATGTCACCGCAGGAGGCGATTCGTTACACACTGCAACGCGTCAAGGCGGGGCAGGATACGATCTCGGTCACGGGCAACGTGCTGCGGGACTACCTGACAGATCTGTTCCCGATACTGGAGCTTGGCACCAGCGCCAAGATGCTCTCCATTGTGCCGCTGCTGGCCGGTGGCGGGCTGTATGAAACCGGTGCCGGCGGGTCGGCCCCAAAACACGTACAGCAGCTGCTCGAAGAGAATCATCTGCGTTGGGATTCGCTGGGAGAGTATCTGGCGCTGGTGGTGTCGCTGGAAGGACTGGCGCAAAAAACCGGCAGCGCCAGGATAGAGGTGCTGGCAGAGGCGCTGGATCAGGCGAATGCCAGGTTCCTCAACAGCAACAAGTCGCCTTCACGCAAGGCGGGAGAGCTGGATACCCGCGGCAGTCACTTCTACCTGGCGATGTACTGGGCACAAGCGCTGGCT
>JAYELV010000104.1:0-2748 GCA_034717755.1 Pseudomonadota bacterium
CCCGTTGTCATCACCAATTCTATCAGGGAGATGGACACCAGAAATGTAACATCTCAATAACCCCGTGCAGGAGGCAGGGTTGGGGTTTGCGTTTCAGGGCTGTATAAAACAGGGATGTTTTATCCAGAGCTTACAGGGATGTATTCACGCGTCCCTGAAATGCTGGCCCCAACCCTGCACAGGCTCAATCAATGCACGGACTTATTGAGAAATTACCCAGAAATGAGATGCCTGTTTGAAAAGCCTGGATTCGGGCACGCGAGTAGATCGACCGGATCTCCAATTCTATCACCTTGCCGGGATGATCGACTGCTTTCAACACGCTCTCGGATAACATCTGCTACTGGACTTTTCCGCCGGATTATCAGGAGCGCATCATTGAAATCGTCACACAGGCTGCTGAAACCAGGAGAAGCCTGATAGGAGGTGAAGAGTAAGTCGTTGTCCTAAAGGAACCTCTGAATAGATCCATGGGATGTGGCGCAAGAAGTAGCAATTGCCTGATGATGATCACTCCAGTATTATTTGCGGGTCACCATGAGCCATTTCCCGGAAGAACAAGCATGCCAGGACTCTCTTCAACCAGCGTTTCCCTGGTTCCCCATACTCATAATCAAACATCCGTGGTTCACAGCATCAAAGCTGAAATCAATACCACTTCGGGTGGCGCACTGCGACTGCGATACCTGCTGGAAGGAGACCTCGAGCAGTTGGCAATACCGGCGGTGGCGTCTCCGCTGCGTAGCGACGGTTTGTGGCGTCATACCTGCTTCGAGGCCTTTATTGCTATGGGCAGTACGGCCGGGTATTACGAATTCAATTTTTCGCCATCCACGCAGTGGGCCGCATACAGCTTCGGTCGCTATCGGGAGGGAATGGAGTCGCTGCAATGCGGCGCCTCCCTGCCGATAGAGGTGCGCCGGACCAATGAGCGGCTGGAACTTGAAGCCCGGATCAGCAGCAAGGTATTGAGCAGGCTTACCATTAACAGCATGATTCGCATGGCCTTGTCAGCCGTCATCGAAGAGACCGATGGCCGGCTCTGCTACTGGGCGCTCGCACATCCGCCGGGTTCACCTGATTTCCATCATCCTGACAGTTTCGTGGTACATCTGCAGCGGCCGGTAACTGAGCTTCCATTCACCGGCTCAAGGGTATTGTCATGAAGTTTGGTATCGACCGCCTCATCGAAGAGAAATCATTGCGAGCGCTCCTGGCTGGACGGCGAGTGGCGCTACTGGCGCATCCGGCTTCCGTCACCGCTAATCTCGAACACTCGCTGGACGCGCTGGCGGCGATAGACTCAATCAATCTCACTGCGGCCTTTGGCCCTCAGCACGGTTTGCGCGGCGACAAGCAGGACAACATGGTGGAGTCACGGGACTACATCGATCCTGTGCACGGCATACCTGTCTACAGCCTCTATGGCGAGGTGCGACGGCCAACGCAGCAGATGATGGAGAGTTTCGATATCCTGCTGGTGGATCTGCAGGATCTCGGTTGCCGTATCTATACCTTTATTACGACCCTGCGCTATGTGCTGGAGGCTGCGGCAGCGTATGGCAAAACTGTGTGGGTGCTGGATCGCCCAAATCCGATTGGTCGTCCGGTCGAGGGTCTGACCCTGCGCGAAGGCTGGGAGAGCTTTGTCGGTGCAGGTGAAATGCCGATGCGCCACGGCTTGACGCCGGGCGAAATGGGCAGCTGGTTCATACAGCGGTTCAAACTGGATCTGGACTACCGGGTCATCGAGATGCAGGGCTGGCAAGTCACAAAGGCGCCGGGCTTCGGTTGGCCGCTGGGCGAGCGTGAGTGGATCAACCCGAGCCCCAATGCACCCAACCTGTGGATGGCGCGTTGCTATCCCGGCACGGTCATGCTGGAGGGAACCACGCTGTCGGAGGGGAGGGGAACCACCCGTCCGCTGGAGTTGTTTGGCGCACCGGACATCGATGCCGCTGCGATCATCGCCGCCATGCACCATCTTGCGCCGCAGTGGCTAGGTGGCTGCAAATTGCGTGAATGCTGGTTCGAACCGGTCTCGCACAAGCATCAGGGGGTGTTGTGCGCGGGCGTGCAAATCCATGTCGAAGGACCGCACTACGACCATCACGACTTTCAGCCATGGCGTCTGCAGGCGCTGGCTTTCAAGGCTCTGCGGCAGCTTTACCCGGACTATCCGCTATGGCGTGATTTCGCTTACGAATATGAACACGAGCGGCTGGCAATTGACTTGATCAACGGCAGTGAGCTGCTGCGCGAGTGGGTGGATGATCCGGGCGCCATCGCATCTGACCTCGAGGCGTTGTTGCTGGCAGATGAACTTGCATGGGCTGAAGAGAGCAGGGAGGTGCTGATTTACCGCTGATTGCAGAGCTCTCTTATATGATGCTTTTATTTGCTTCCAGCCATGCCGGGTTAGGAATTGTTTTTGGACAACGAATTACGGCATCCTTCATTTCGCCTTGAAAGTAGTTTACACTTTTCCCTGTCATCCCGAGGGAAGAGAGGTACGAAGCTTCCGCGTCCTGCTCACGCCCCTCACCTACGTCCGTGTAGGCGAACGACGAGGGATCTTGTCGCACAGAGCAGAAAGATCTCTCCTTCGTCGAGATGACAATCTGTAAACTGGTCATGGAGGATGCCCGAATTATTTTATCGAAACAACATGTCCAGAAATTGTTCTCTTGTTTTCTTGTCCAGGGAATTCTTCATCTCGTATAAAACATGCGCATTGAAATTTCCATC
>JAYELV010000104.1:2848-4763 GCA_034717755.1 Pseudomonadota bacterium
CCGAATTATTTTATCGAAACAACATGTCCAGAAATTGTTCTCTTGTTTTCTTGTCCAGGGAATTCTTCATCTCGTATAAAACATGCGCATTGAAATTTCCATCATCGGGAAAACGCTGCTTGATTTTGATACCCCACATCGAATTTATACGGTTCGGTATAAAAGAGTAGCGCACATCGCTGATCAGGCTTTCATCATGCGCACTGACCGCAAGAAAATCATTTGAAAACCAGCGGAAACGTTCGATATCTTTTGCCTGCTGACTCTCAGCAGGTATCCACGGGAAATCTCTCTTTACATCCAGCTTGCGAATCGATGAACCAGTCATGATTTCCTTATCCCACAGTAGTCTTACGGCATCCACGTAGAATCGTCCGTCATACTCATAGATAAGCTTCCACACATGACGATTTCCAAAACTTGGCTTGATATGCATGCGTTCAATCTGGTGACCGCGATGCTGCGCCAGATCGATAAGCGCTTCCCCGGCTCTGTTTTTTTGTATGATCCCGAACGACAAAAATAGTATCGCGTAGGCAAATGCAATACGAGCGTATAGCGGCTTTCTCCGATACACGGCGATGAGGATAAAAACAGCGACGGGAAGAGTAAACAACGGATCAATAATCGATACTACATTCCAGGCCACTCTCTGATTGGAAAAGGGCCAGAATAGTTGAGTGCCGTATGATGTACAGGCATCCAACAGGCCATGTGTCGCATAGCCCAAAATAGAGAACAGGTAAATCTGCGCAAAAGAGAGTGTGGAATTTGGCCATTTATGACGTATCCAGCCTGATCGCATGAACGCAAAAAAAACCACAGCACAGATCAACGCACCAACAGGGATAAACACCAGGGAATGCGTAAACTGGCGATGAAATTCTAAAAATAGAAGTGGATCACTCTCTGAGCGGATGAATATGTCAAGATCGGGAGCCATACCCGCCAGCGCACCGATAACAAGGGCGCTCATCTGCCTTGACCTATTGGCAAATGACTGGGAGAGACTGGCGCCAAAAGCGGCTTGGGATATGGGATCCATCGAAATCCTTAGAATGAACTCAATTGCTGATTATACGAAAGTGATTCTATAAAACTAGAATATTCTGTCATTGGTTTTTAGCGGATCTGAATTGCAGCGTCGTTCCACTCCTCGCGATGACAAGGTTGACAATAACCTGCGGACATTGCGCTGCATGGAGAGGTACAATGCTGCTCTCTTGCAACCACCGACACCGGAACAAAGCCATGAAGATGACACACACCAGGTTACTGGTATCAAATTACCATGACTGTTTTCTTTTCTATCGGGACACCATGGGGTTTTCTGTGACCTGGGGGGATGAAAACGGCTTCTACGCAGACTTCGATGCAGATGGCCATGTACTGGCTCTGTTTGGAAAGGCGCCTATGGCGGAGGCCATCGCAGCCGAAGCGCCGCAACCAAAGTCTCAACAGCAGGATGATGTGTGCCTGGTATTTGCTGTGGAGGATGTCGATGGTTCATATGATGCGTTGGTTGAGAAGGGCGTTGTCCCGATCAACAGGCCTCATGATCGAAAAGAGTGGGGAATCCGGTGTTTCCACTTTCGTGATCCAGGCGGAAACCTGCTTGAAATCAACAAAGAGATCGGAATGAGTGGTTGAAGATCATCAGGCTGTAACGACTTAGCAGGCTAAACCGTAACTTCTCAAAAACCCCGTATCTGCATGGACGTATGCATTTCGCGGCCGGAAGGCCGCTCCTACGTTTGGATCCGTACCGATTTGTAGGAGCGGCCTTCTGACCGCGATCATGCATGGAGTTATTGAGAAGATACGATAAACCATTAGTAACGATTCAGCATCTTCAAAAAAAGCATAAAACAGTCACTGCTATTGGGTGTATCTGTAAGAAACGTTGGAGGCATGG
>JAYELV010000105.1:0-3021 GCA_034717755.1 Pseudomonadota bacterium
AGGGAGGTAACATTTAGAGACCCCTTAACGGGGAATTACTTACAGGGAATTATGTCACAATCCGGCTTATTCTCAAACAACCCATCGCAGACAGTTGCAATTCTCAATGTACCAATAGAATGACGACGTCTCAAAAAGACTTTTACCACGAAGCACACGAAGACCACGAAGAATCAAATCGATACTCAGTCGTTACCCAAAAATACCTTCGTGTTCTTCGGGCCTTCGTGGTGAGTATCTCTCTACATTTAGAATTGCTGCGCAGACAGTTGCAACTCAAGGCTTGCTACTAATCACAGTTGTTACGACATCTCGAAATCTGTGTTTATCTGTGTGCATCTGTGGTTCATGTGTTTACGCTCTCGGGTGGTGCTTCTGGTAGAGAGACTCAAGACGCTCATTCGCTACGTGGGTATAGATCTGCGTGGTTGAGAGGTCACTATGCCCCAGCAACATCTGCACAACCCGAAGATCGGCGCCATGATTCACCAGGTGGGTGGCAAAGGCATGACGCAGGGTATGCGGTGAGATATGCGTATAAATACCCGCCCTCTGCGCATGTGCCTTGATGCGGTACCAGAACGCCTGCCTGGTCATGCCACTGCCGCGGCGGGTTGGAAAAAGATCATCACAGACCCTTCCCCTGAGCAGATCCTGGCGGGGACCGGATATGAAGTTTTGCAGCCACTCCAGGGCATCTTCACCCAGTGGCACCAGGCGCTCCTTGCTGCCTTTGCCTGTCACCCTGACGACTCCCTGGTTGAGACTCACCTGTTCAGGGCGCAAGTGAATCAACTCCGACACCCTCAAACCCGTGGCATAAAGCACCTCGAACATGGTGCGATCACGAAAACCTTCCGCTGTCGAAAGATCCGGAGCCGCAAGTAGATCCTCGATCTGATGCTCTGTCAGTGATTTGGGGAGGGGGCGTCCCTGCCGGGGCATCTCGATCTGCAGGGTAGGATCGACATCGACCAATCCCTCCCTGATTGCCCATTGATAAAACTGGCGCGCAGAAGAGAGCAGTCTTGCAGAGGAACGACTGCTGTTGCCAGCCTCGGAAAGTGTGGCAAGAAAACCCAGCAACCCGGCGCGGCTTGTTTGCAGCAGGGAAGTGCTGCAGCTCGAGTTCGTCCACCTGGACAATTTCCGCAAGTCACTCTGGTAGGCATCGAGTGTATTTTGGCTCAACCCTCTTTCCATCCATAAAACATCAGCAAACTGCTCGATGAGTGCAACATCCTGTTTCAAAGATCGACTCCTTCATGATGCAGCAGCCGGCGTTTGATATCGCTCATGATCCCCGTCGTGGCGCCGGAGAAGCCACCCAGTCCCGAAGCCGCAACGACACGATGACAGGGAACCACAATGGGAGTGGGATTGCGGCGGCAAGCCTGGCCGACGGCACGCGCAGAACTCTGCAAACGGGCCGCAAGTTGACCGTAGGTCAATACATCTCCAGCGGGAATAGTCAGCAGGCTGTGCCACACGCGCTGCTGAAATACCGTCCCGGATAGCTGCACAGGCGTATTAGCAGACCACCGGCCAGTTTCAAAATAGCTGTGCAAAAAGTCAACCGTCGCCGCAGCCACCCGACTTCGAGCGTTTTTTTCAGCAACTGGCGACAGATTGAGATCAATCTGTGTCACCGCATCATCCCGCGTACAGATACCGATCAGGCCGACAGGTGTCGAGATAATTGCATCATAATCAGGCATAAGAGAAGAGCATTCCATAAGGTCTCAATAGTTGCACACCAGTATATGAGTTTCTTCTGAATTGATGAATTCTGTAAATTTTGAACCCTTGCCATTTTTGTTACTGCAGTCGGCATCAATCGAGCCTCAGCTCATCCCGGGTTGCAATTGGCGTCGGCAACCGCTGCACGACCCACCATGATGAGGCCATAAAAGTAAACAGAGTCGCAAACTGTATCAGATATCCGGTTTCATGGCTGATGCTGCCGGAATCCATCGCCACAACAGAGATCAATAAAGAAAACTCGCTCATCTGTCCGAGACGAATCCCGATCGATGTCGAGCGTTTTTCAGACTCACCGATGCGCAGCAATAACCAGCGAAACACCAACGGTTTGAGTAGCAGGGTAACGGCGCACAGCACCAGTGCCGGCAGAATCACCCGCGCCGACATACCCAGATCCACACTGGCGCCAAGCGAGAAAAAAAACAGTATCAGGAAAAAATCCCTCAATGGTTTCAGACTTTCGGAGACAAACAGCGCCACAGGCGCAGACGCCAGCGATACTCCACCAATAAAAGCGCCGATTTCAGCGGAGAGACCCAGCCAGCTTGCTAACTGCGCCATACCAAGACACCAGCCGATTGCAACCAGAAAAATAAACTCGCGGATTTTGTCAAAACGAGCCATCAGGGGAATCAGCAGATATCTTGTCATGATCCATGTAAACAACACCAGCAATGGCAGCTTCAGTAACAGCAACAATGGTTGAAGCCACTCATTATCAGTCACGCCGAGGCTTTCACCAGTGCCTTTCACCAGCACCAGCAACACCATCGCCAGCAAATCCTGCAACAGCAGTATAGAGATCACCACCTCACCTGTGCGTTGATGGTGCAGGATCGATGTTGGCAGCAGTTTCAGTCCGATGATGGTGCTGGAAAAACTCATCACAGCCCCCACCAGCAACGCCTCGAAGAAGGGAATGCCAAATAGCAACGACACCGTGAATCCTGCCAGCGCGAAGATCAATGAACTGGCGAGAGTCACCAGGGTCGTCTTTTTTACCATCTGCAGCAATTCGATCGGATTCAGGCTGAGACCCAGCAGGAACAGCAGAAAGATGATACCGATATGGGCTATCTGTTTGACGACCTCAGGGTTGCTGACGATTCCAAACATCGACGGGCCAAGCAAAACACCTAACAGCACATAGGCAACAAGCAGCGACTGACGCGCGAACAACGCTACTGACGCAATCACTGCGGCGCCGGTAAAGATCATAAAAAATGTAAATAAAATCGTCTCTTGCAACATCGTGGA
>JAYELV010000105.1:3121-4757 GCA_034717755.1 Pseudomonadota bacterium
GTTTCTGATATACCTAGCGCGCTTAACAGAGAACTCATTACAGATCCGGGAGGACTTCGATGTCCGCAAAGAAAAAAGCTGTTGCAAAAAAGAAGGTAAGTAGAGCATCAGCAAAGAAAAAGGCTACCGTAAAAAAGAAAACAACCGGCAAAAAGAAGGTTGTTGCAAAGAAAGTTGCCTCGAAGAAACGCACCGCCTCAAAAACACCTCAGCCTACAGGCGCAAAGGGTACGCCTGATATCGAGCCATATAAAGAGAAGCGTGGCGAAGAGTATATGAATGAAAGGCAGGAAGCCCATTTTCGTACTCTATTGACTGCATGGAAACAGGATTTGATGGAAGAGGTAGACCGCACCATGCACCATATGCGCGATGATGCTTCTAATTTTCCTGACCCGAATGACCGTGCAACCCAGGAGTCAGAATTCAGTCTCGAGCTGCGCACACGTGACCGTGAACGTAAATTGATCAAGAAAATCAGCCAGACAATCGACCGTCTTGATGATCATGACTATGGATGGTGTGACTCTTGTGGCGTAGAGATCGGCATTCGTCGCCTGGAGGCGCGACCGACGGCCACACTCTGCATTGACTGCAAGACGATACAAGAGCAAAAAGAGAAGCACATGGCATAACCCACACCGCTGCCGGGAAGCATTTTTTCCCGGCATCTTCCTCCGATGCATTATCGCGGTCGCTTCGCCCCCTCTCCCACTGGCCCCCTCCATTTTGGCTCAGTCGTTGCTGCACTCGCCAGTTACCTGGACGCCCGGCATCATCAGGGTAAATGGCTGGTGCGTATCGATGATCTCGATACACTCAGGGAGCGTCCGGGAAGTGCGACTCAGATACTCACGACTCTCGAGCACTTCGGCATGCACTGGGATGAAGAGATCGTCTACCAGTCGCAACATCTGAGGCTCTATCAGCAGGCGCTCGCAGAGTTGCAAAATAATGGGCTCGTCTATGGCTGCAACTGCAGCCGCAAACACATTACTGCAATTGCCACAGCCGGTATCGAGGGGTTCATCTACCCGGGCGTCTGCCGCGACCGCAGTATCAATCAATCAGAGTCTCACTCCTTAAGACTGCGCACAAATAATCTTGATACGCATTTTGATGATCGTATCCATGGTGCAATTACACAACGGATCGAATCCGAGGTCGGCGACTTTCTTATCCGCCGTGGCGATGGCATCTTTGCCTATCAGCTTGCTGTTGCCGTCGACGACCATGAGCAGGGGATAACTGATATTGTGCGCGGGGAAGATCTGTTGTTCTCGACGCCACGTCAGATTTATCTTCAGCAACTGTTGAAGATCCCTCGACCAGCTTATATGCATCTTCCGCTGGTGACGAATGCAGACGGCAGCAAACTCAGCAAAAGCAGTGACGCCTGGCCAGTTGATACCAGCAACCCGGTGAAAACGCTCAACCTGGCGCTGAAATTTCTTGGCCAGCAACAGGTGCTGTCAGACAGTGTCGAGGAGTTCTGGCCCCTGGCCATCCGTCAATGGGATATAGACGCCATCAAAAGAGTCATGAACCACAGATAAACACAGTTTTTTTATCTGTGTTTATCTGTGTGCATCTGTGGAAAAAATAGCCGTGGTAATGAGTGCATAGCACCAGTATC
>JAYELV010000106.1:0-17285 GCA_034717755.1 Pseudomonadota bacterium
TGACCCCAAGGCTGGCGCAGCAGGAAGCGTCTTCGATCTGCTGCCGCCGGATCATCGCTTCAATCACAAGATGGAGGTAGTCCCGGGCGTGATGGCGGAGCAATGCTCGGCGCAATTGAGCAATTTTTTCAAACGCCGCAGAGCAGAAAACAAGAAAAAACCTAAAACCTAAAACCTAAGACTTAAAACTTACTTGCAACAGGCGCGTCGAAATTCCTGAATCTGTAGCTGGTGTGCCAGAGCAGCAACTCATAGTACTTGAGAATATTATCGACGTAGGTGACAGGTTCCCGCCCGCGCGCCTGTCCATATTTGAGTTTACTGTAAAAACGCTCCTCTGCTAAAAATGGCAGACGCTGGCGAACGTCCGGCCAGCTGTCCGCATTGCCTCCCAGCACGGCTGTCATCTTGCGCGCATCGTAGATGTGACCCAGGCCAACATTGTAGCTGGCAAGGATGAAGGAGAGGCGGTCAGGCAGAGGGATCTCCTCAGGTATGCGTTTGTCGAGAAACTTCAGAAAGCGCACCGCCCCCTCGATGCTCTGTTGCGGGTCAACCCTGTCGGTGACATCGAACAGCCTGGCAGTATCCTCTGTGAGCATCATCAGACCCTCGACGCCGGTGGGGGAGACAGCATCCGGATTGAGGTGTGACTCCTGGTAGGCGATTGCAGCCAGCAGCCGCCAGTCATAATTATCTTGAGCTGCAATTTCCTGGAATAAAAGCTCGTAAAGGGGAAGGCGCTCAGCGACAAATGTCCAGAATGTGAGGCTGCGGGCAATCGTCATGTCGTCTGCATTGACAGAATAGCGGTCGATGCTGCGTTGCAGGGTGCCATTGCCGCTGATTTTATCAAAAAAACGGTGTATTTCGCTGTTCAGAGAGTCATCCCTGGATCGCAGGCTCAGCCACTGCAGCGGATGCGGATCATCGAGATCGAAAGCAACCCGCATTTTTGGAAAATGACGCCGTTTAAAAGCAAAATGGTTGGAGTCGGCAATTGTATAATCGATCATCTCCACATCGAGCAGATACATGAGTTGTTCGAAATCTGTACCTTCGGAGGCGCTCCACTGCAGTTCGAGGTTTCCTGACTGTTGCAGTTGCTGCAACAGGGCATCCTGGGGAGATCCTGAAGCCACCTCCAGTATCCCTGATGTCAGTTGATCGATCGATACAGGCCGTACATGGCCGCTGCGATAGATCAGCTGGGATGTCACCTGCTGATAGGCGGGGCCATGATTGAGCTTGCGGGATGCATCCTGCGGGGTGGTTCCTGTTGCTGCGAGGTGGGCTTCACCATTGCGGAGTTTTTTTGCAATCTCTTCGTTGTCGCTGGAGAAAATAAATTCCGCCTGAACACCAAGCTCCTGTGCAAAAGCCGTCACCAGTTCGTATTCGAGACCGGCCGGGCCGTTCGGGCCGTCAAAGTAGGTGGTGGCGCCTTTTGTAGTGATGGCGATGAGACGGCCCTCATCTCTGATCTGTTCCATGATCGTTAATGGCTTCAACCACTTTGACTGCAACAGATAGCCAAGAAACAGCGCCGGCAGCAGCACTCCGCCCAGCACCAGCAGCAGTACGCTTTTTCCAGCCAGTGATACACCGTGTCGCTTGCGGAAACCCATCAATTCGTCTGAAAATACAGCTTTATGAATAACGCTTGATCATAGCACAGAGACATAAAGGGATGATGAACGCAATTAGGAGTGAAATTTGTAACTTCTCAATAGTCCCGTGCATTTGTTTGGTTTGCGCAGAGTCAGAACCAGCCTTTCAGGGACGCGTAAATACATCCCTGTAAGGAGTTGTCCATAAATAACTTCCCGATATCGCGCAGCAATGTTGTTCGTCTTCAAGGCGCAGCAAGGGGCGCATAGCAGCGTTATGTAACTCTTGCTGGAACGCAGAAGACGGACGACAGGGCAAGCAGGATCGGGAAGTTATTTTTGGACAACGACTAAGCTCTGATAAAACATCCCTGTTTTATACAGCCCTGAAAAGCAAGTCCCAACTCTGCTTTTCTGCACGGAGTTATTGAGAAATTACTGAAATTTGAGTATCTGGTCCGGGATTGCTGCTGTAAAATCACCGCTTTCTCAACGAGTATAAAATCATTCATAACGATATAAGAGATCAATTCCTGGTTTGTGGTGTCGACGAGGTTGGCCGGGGACCTCTCGCGGGACCGGTGGTCGCCGCAGCTGTCATTCTTGATCCACTGCGGCCCATCGAGGGATTGGCGGATTCCAAGAAACTGACTGAGAGAAAGCGCCGTCTGTTGTCGCTTGAAATCAGAGAGAGATCACTGGCCTGGTCGATTGCACGCGCCGAGGTGGAGGAGATCGATGCGCTGAATATCCTGCATGCCACCATGCTGGCGATGAAGCGCGCCGTTGATGCTCTTGAGCTGCAGCCGCACAAGGCGCTGGTGGATGGTAATCGCCTCCCGGATCTATGCTGTGATGCCGAAGCAGTCATTCGGGGTGATGCCATCCATCCCTGTATCAGTGCGGCCTCGATCATTGCCAAGGTTGCCAGGGACAGCGAAATGGTCGAGATGGAGCTCAAATATCCCGGTTATGGTTTCGACAGGCACAAGGGCTATCCGACGAAAGTCCATCTGCAGGCGCTGCAGAAACTGGGGGTTACGCCGATACATCGGCGCTCTTTTGCGCCTGTCAAAAAAATGTTGTAGCAGGTTGCTTGCATAGAACCATAGGGGATCATGCATCACTTGCCACATCCACTATATTGCCAGCCTGTCATTGCGAGCGAAGCGTGGCAATCTGGTCTGGAGATTGCCGCTGTCGCTTAGGCTCCCTCGCAATGACGCTATTCGCACGGGCTCTTTGAGAAATGACGATATTATCGTTATACATCGTATTTCTCCAAAACTCTGTGTGTAATTCACTATTGATTATATATGTCAGGAAGTTGTTGAAGTGACACCACGTTTCGTACACCTCTGCGTACATAGCGAATAT
Organism: Pseudomonadota bacterium; assembly: GCA_034717755.1. Classification (GTDB taxonomy): domain Bacteria; phylum Pseudomonadota; class Gammaproteobacteria; order Chromatiales; family Chromatiaceae; genus Sva-25. The sequence goes on from JAYELV010000106.1 coordinate 2,988, forward strand.
TCGCTGCTCGATGGCATGGTGCGCATCAAGCCGCTGGTCTCGGCGGTGTGTGAACAAAAAATGGTGGCGGTCGCCAATACAGACCGCTCCAACCTCTTTTCGGTGGTTAAATTTTACCGTGCCGCGACCGCTGCAGGGGTCAAACCGATCATTGGCGTCGATGCGCTGGTGCGCAATGCCGATGATGTCAACAAGCCGTATCGACTGCTGCTGCTGGTGCGCAACAGAGAGGGCTATCTGAACCTGATCCGGCTGGTGTCACGCAGTTACCGCGAAGGGCAGCATCTCGGCATGGCGATGATGGAACGCGAGTGGTTCAAGGGCAGCAGTGATGGCCTGATTGCGATTGCGCCATCGCATGAATCCGATGTCGCTCAGGCGTTGCTTGCGACGCGTACTGATTTGGCCGCTGAGTATGCAGATCAGTGGCGCAATCATTTTCCCGGTTCCTATTTCCTCGGCATCAGCCGCACCGGCCGCGTCAACGAAGAGGATGCCCTGCATCTGCTGGTCGATTTTGCGCAGCAGCAGCAATTGCCTGTGGTTGCACATAACGATGTGCGTTTTTTGCAGCAGGAGGATTTCGAGGCGCACGAGGTGCGTGTCTGTATCCATGACGGCCGCACCCTGGACGATCCACGACGCCTGAAACTCTATTCCGACCAGCAGTATCTGCGCACTGAAGAGGAGATGTGTGAACTCTTTTCTGATTTGCCGGCGGCATTGCAAAACTCGGTCGAGATTGCCAAATGCTGCAACCTTGAATTGACCCTGGGGGAGAATGTTCTTCCGGAATTTCCTGTGCCGCAGGGAATGACCACCGAGACATTTTTTACCCAGGAGAGCCGTAAAGGATTGGCAAAACGCCTGCAGGGCATTCTTGATGCCGATGCCGACGACTATCAACAGCGCCTGCAGGAGTATCAGGAGCGCTTGCAGTTTGAACTGGATGTTATTTTACAGATGGGGTTTCCCGGCTACTTCCTGATCGTTGCCGACTTTATCCAGTGGTCCAGGGATAATGCCATTCCGGTCGGGCCGGGGCGCGGCTCCGGCGCCGGTTCTCTGGTGGCCTATTCACTCAAGATCACCGACCTGGATCCGATTGAGCACGACCTGCTGTTCGAACGTTTCCTCAATCCTGAACGGGTCTCCATGCCGGATTTCGATATCGATTTCTGCATGGAGGGCAGGGATCGGGTCATCGACTATGTGGCGCAGACCTACGGGCGTGATTCGGTATCGCAAATCATCACTTACGGATCCATGGCTGCCAAGGCGGTGGTGCGTGATGTAGGCAGGGTGATGGGGCATCCCTATGGCTTTGTTGACCGTATTGCCAAGGCAGTGCCTTTTGAGATCGGCATGACCCTGACCAAAGCTCTGGATGAGAGCGCCGAGTTGAAGCAGTTGTATGATGAGGACGAGGAGGTCGTCTCTCTGATCGACATGGCGTTGAAACTCGAGGGGTTGGCGCGCAACGCCGGCAAGCATGCCGGTGGAGTGGTGATTTCACCGACAGTGTTGACGGACTTCTCACCGCTCTATTGCGAGGCTGACGGCGCCAACCTGGTGACACAGTATGACAAGAATGATGTCGAGGCTGTCGGGCTGGTCAAGTTTGACTTCCTGGGTTTGCGCACGCTGACAATCATCGACTGGGCATTGCACACCATTAATCATCGCCGCAAGTTGCAGGGAGAGCCGGCTGTCAATATCGATGCAATCCCGATGGATGACAGAGAAGCGTTTGAACTGCTGCAGACCGGCAGGACCACGGCTGTATTCCAGCTCGAGTCGAGCGGCATGCAGGAGTTGATCTGCAAGTTGAAGCCCGACAGTTTTGGTGATATGACCGCGCTGGTTGCGTTGTTTCGTCCCGGTCCCCTGCAGTCCGGCATGGTGGATGACTTCGTGCTGCGTAAACACGGCGCCAAGGTCGTCTATCCGCACCCCGACCTCGAGCCGATTCTCGAACCCACCTACGGCATTATCCTCTACCAGGAACAGGTCATGCAGATCGCCCAGGTGCTGGCCGGTTATACGCTGGGCGGAGCGGATATGCTGCGGCGCGCCATGGGCAAGAAGAAGCCTGAGGAGATGGCCAAGCAGCGCAGTATCTTCATGGAGGGTGCGCTCAAAAGGGATGTCGAAGAGGAGACTGCGGAGTATATTTTCGACCTCATGGAGAAGTTTGCCGGCTACGGATTCAATAAATCCCACTCGGCGGCCTATGCGCTGGTCTCCTACCAGACGCTGTGGTTGAAGGCTCACTATCCGGCAGAGTTCATGGCGGCGGTGCTCTCCTCCGATATGGATAATACCGATAAGGTTGTTACCTTCATTGAAGAGTGCCGCAGCATGGGTCTCGAGGTGCTGCCCCCCGATGTCAATCGCTCGGACTATATGTTCACGGTCAGTGATGAAGGCGCTGTCATCTATGGACTGGGCGCGGTCAAAGGGGTGGGGGAATCAGCGCTCGATGAGATCGTTCAGGCGCGTAGCAATGACTCATGCGCCAAGCCATACTCCGATCTGTTCGACTTCTGTCAGCGTCTTGATCTGAGAAAGGTCAATCGACGCGTGCTGGATGCGTTGATCCGAGCCGGCGCCATGGATCATCTGGGCAAGAATCGTGCTTCACTCACAGCGCAGATCCCGATGGCGCTGAAAATGGCTGAGCAGCAGCAGGCTGACAAGGCAGCCGGGCAGAATGATCTCTTCGGCATGAGTGAATCCCGGGATAAGCAGACGATAGATCCGAAGTTGATTCCGCTGCGTGATGACTGGCAGGATGAGCAGCGCCTGCAGGGAGAAAAGGAGACGCTTGGCCTCTACCTGACAGGTCATCCCATCGATCGCTATGAGAAAGATCTGGCCTCTCTGGGCGTCACGCGGCTTGACAGTTTGAGCATGCCGCAAAATGGAGGACGCAAGCAGGTGCAGGTGCGCATAGCTGGACTTGTGATGATGATCAATCGCAGAGAGAGCCGCCGGGGAATGATGGCCAGTGTGTTGCTCGATGACCGCACCGGGCGTATCGAGGCGACCTTCTTCAGTGAAGCATTGGAGGCGCATCAGGAGATTCTGGCTGCAGATAAGATTTTGATGATCGAGGGAGCACTGATTCATGATGACTATCGCAATTGTCTCAGCATCAGGGCCGCGCGCGCTGTCGAGGTTGAAGAGGCGCGCCTGCTGCATGCATCGCTGCTGACGCTCGACATCGATGCGCAAAACCTCAATGGCCATTCGCTGGTCGAGGTGATCACTGAACTTGGAAAGCTGCTGAAGCCTTTCCAGGGAGGAGATTGCCAGGTCATTGTGCATTACTGCAGTGACTGCTATCAGGGTAAACTGAAGCTCGGTGATGGATGGCGGGTTTCTCCCCGTGATACGCTGCTACACCAGTTGCGTCAATTTCTGGGTGAAAAGTCTATCCAGGTTGGTTATCATGCTACCAGAGGTTAGACGCCTGTATTTCGCGGACAGCATTCACACGGGCTTTTTAGAACTGACGGAAGTTATCTTATGGACCTGAATTTTATCGATTTTGAACAGCCGATCGCTGAACTCGAGGCGAAGATTGATGAACTGCGCCATGTTGGCAGTGACACGGAGATCAATATCCAGGATGAAATTGCTACCCTGGAGTCAAAGAGTCAGGGGTTGACCCGTACAATCTTTGCAAAACTCACGCCGTGGCAGGTCTCGCAGGTTGCCAGGCATCCACTGCGACCCTATTTTCTCGACTATGTGGAACAGATTTTCGACGATGTCGAAGAGCTGCATGGTGATCGCGCATTTGCAGATGACCAGGCGATTATTACTGCCCTGGCGCGTCTCGATGGCAGGCCTGTCGTCATCATCGGTCACCAGAAGGGCAGGGATACGAATGAAAAGCTGCAGCGCAATTTCGGCATGCCCCGCCCGGAAGGTTACCGCAAATCATTGCGGGTCATGGAACTCGCCGAACGTTTCAAGCTGCCGCTGCTGACCTTTATCGATACCCCCGGGGCTTATCCCGGTGTCGGCGCAGAAGAGCGTGGACAGAGTGAGGCCATCGCACGCAATCTGCGTGAGATGTCGCAACTCAAAACCCCGATTCTTAGCACGGTCATTGGCGAAGGCGGCTCTGGCGGTGCACTGGCGATCGGCGTTTGCGACCGCCTCAACATGTTGCAATACAGCACCTATTCAGTGATCTCCCCCGAAGGATGTGCATCCATCCTGTGGAAAGATGCGGCAAAAGCATCTCTGGCTGCAGAGGCGATGGCGATCACCTCGCAACATCTTAAAAAGCTCGGGCTGATCGACCGCATCATCGAAGAACCTCTCGGCGGTGCACACCGTGATCCTGAAGCCATGGCGGCAATTCTGCGCGAATCGCTGATCTCCACGCTCGATGAACTGCAGGCAATTCCCCTGGATCAACTGCTGGAACAGCGCTATCAGCGTCTCATGAGCTACGGAAGTTTTGCCGAGGCATGAATTCCTGAGCAACTCCATCAATTCAACCGGGCTGCTCAGGCAACTCTCTCTTTTTCCACCAACAGGGCGCTATCTGCTGGCTTTCTCAGGCGGCCTCGACTCGACTGTGCTGCTGCATCTGCTGGCGTCTATCAAAGATCAAATTGATGCAGAAGTTGTTGCTATCCATATCGACCATGGACTGCAGCAGCAGTCGCCTCAGTGGAGCCACCACTGCGTCGATAGATGCCGGCAGCTGGATATATCGTTGGAGACTCTCTCTTTGTCACTGCAGCCCGCGCCGGGTGAGAGTGTAGAGGCGCAGGCCAGGGAGGCCCGCTATGCAGCAATGCAGCAGTTAATGCGGCCCGGGGATATTTTGCTGACAGCACATCATCGAGATGACCAGGCGGAAACCCTGTTGCTGAATCTGATGCGTGGCAGCGGTGTCAGGGGATTGGCCGCCATGCCGGTGATTCGTCCCTTCGCAGAGGGGTGGCTGGCGAGGCCGCTTCTGGAGATCTCCCGGGCAGAGATCGAGGCCTATGCCTTGCACAACAAGCTCACATGGGTCGATGATCCCTCCAATGCGCTGATGGATTTCAATCGCAACTATCTTCGCCATGAGATTCTGCCCTTGCTGACACAGCGCTGGCCTGCAGCTGCAGCCAGTATTGCCGACAGCGCCAGCCATCTGGCAGAGTCTGGAGAACTCCTTGACGGGGAATGCGCTAAACTGTTATCAGGCATGCTTGCAGCCCCGGGCCAACTGCATCTTGAACCACTGCTGCAGCAACCACATGCATGGCAAAAAATGCTATTACGGCACTGGCTGCAGCAACTCGGGCTGCCGCCGCCACCAAAAAAACGTCTCACCGGGTTCGTGCAGCAGCTTAAGGCTGATAGCCAGCGTGTGCCGTTGATCAGCTGGAATGGCGCGGAGTTGAGACGCTATAATCATCTGCTGTACGCTGGAAAATGTCTGCCGCCTCACGATGCAGCCACCGCGATCGAATGGTGCACACAACAACCACTGAAACTCCCTTCGCAACTGGGTGATCTGCAGCTGCTCGAAGGCGCGCAGCAGCATCTCCAGGTGCGTTTCAGAAGGGCAGGGGACGCCATGCGCTGGCGCAGTCATCAACGCACGCTTAAAGCGATATTTCGTCAGCTTGAAATCCCTCCGTGGCAACGTGACAGGATACCGCTGATCATTGAGGATTCCGTTATCATCGCAATCGCGGACCTCGCCTATGCAGACGATGCAACGCTGCGTCTTAACTGGAAACGTCAAGTATTATCGTGATGCGCTGTTATTATCAAGATGCAAAGGATAATGTATTTGGCAATTATTGATTGGGGAGTAAAATTTGGGCATCCTTCATTATGCTTTGAAAGTAGTTTACACTTTTCCCTGTCATCCCGAGGGAAGAGAGGTACGAACGACGAGGGATCTTGCCGCACAGAGCATAAAGATCTCTCCTTCGTCGAGATGACAAACTGTAAACTGGTCATGAAGGATGCCAAAATTTGTTTTGCGGAGAGCGTTAAAAAATACGTGCAGGTTTTCCCATCTCCTGTAAACTCTTGCGCAAATAAAAACCTGTTGCGGGTTGTCATGAAAATGAAACATAGATGTACTATCCTCTCTGCCGCAACACGCCTCTAACCCCAGAAGAAATCACAATGGATCATCCGCAAACGACACGCACTGTCTCAGGCGCACACTACGCTTTTGTGTTCAGCATCTCGCTACTGCTGTGGGTGCTGTTGAGTGGCAGTCTGGCATGGGAGGAGGTGGTGCTTGGCGCTTTCGTCTCACTGATGATCACGCTGCTGTTTGGCTCCCGCTTTACGATCTACAACGGTATCAAGTTCAGTTTCATGGCGCCTCTCTATGTGCTGCTCTACCTGCTGCATTTTTTCAAGGAACTGATCAAGGCCAACTTTGAACTGGCGATGCGCGTGTTGACGCCTTCGCTGCCGATTCGCCCGCAGATGGTCGAAATCAAGACCACCCTCAAGTCACCGCTTGGGCGCATGCTGCTGGCCAACTCCATTACTTTGACGCCCGGCACATTGAGTGTCGATGTGACCGGTGACACCATTCTCGTTCACTGGGTCTACTGTCCGCCCGGAACAGATGCGAAGATGGCGACTGACGCTATCGCCGCCTCATTCGAGCGACACATCAAGCGGTTTTTGAAATGACTATCTCTACTCTTGAGTACGTGGCAGTAGTACTGCTTCTCATCGGCATGGGGTTCAGCGCGCTGCGCCTGTTTCTCGGTCCGACCACGCCTGACCGTGTGGTTGCTGCAGACACGCTCTCTGTGATTACCACAGCCGGGCTGGCGGGCATGGCCGCCTACTTCAACAACCCCATCTATCTCGATATCGCGCTGGTCTACGGTACGCTCGCGTTTGTCGGTACAGTGGCGATGGCGCGTGCTATCGAGGGAAATCAACAATGAATATAGCCGGTGATATTTTTCTCGTGATCGGGGCTGTGTTTATTGCTCTCGGCGGTTTGGGATTGCTGCGTATGCCGGATGTCTATAACCGCATCCATGCCGGCGCCAAGGCCGTGACCCTGGGTTCGCTCTCTGTATTGCTTGGCATAGCACTGCTGCACCCGACATGGTGGCCAAAACTGCTGGTGATTGCCGGTTTTTTGCTGTTCACCAACCCGGTAGCTGCATCGATCATTGCACGCGCCGCCAAAATTAGCGGCATCAAGCCGTGGCGCACTGAAGAGCAGGGCGGGGAGTAGGGGGATGGAAGCAGTCATTTTAGTTGTCGTTATCGTGATGTTGCTCAGTGCTGCGGCGGTGCTGCTGTTCAAGGATTTTCTTGCCGCACTTGCAGCGATGTCGGTGGTCTCACTTGGACTCTCGTTTTTGTTCGTCGTTGTTCGCGCTCCTGATGTCGCCATGACCGAGGCGGCAATCGGCGCCGGTTTGAGCAGCCTTCTTTTTGCCCTGGCGCTGCGCCGCCTGGGTCTGTGGCGGAGTCAATAACATGCGTCGTTTTACAGCTGCACTCTTTCTGCTGGGTCTCGGCGTGATGATCGCCGCGATCTATCAGCACATGGACTTTAGCAACACGGCAGTCAATGCAGGCCAGGCGATCAATGTCGTTGCCGCACAGGAGACAGGCGCCGCCAACTTTGTCACCTCGGTGGTGCTGGCTTACCGGGGTATCGATACCCTGCTGGAGCTCACTATCCTGTTTACAGCCGCCATGATCGGCGGCATGGTGCTCGGCAGGCGCCGAATCGATGCGCCGCGCGATCCCGATGCAGGCTTTATCCTGCGCACAGGGGCGGACCTGCTGTTTCCGCTGCTGCTGGTTGTCGGTCTCTATATTATTCTGCATGGTCACCTGACGCCGGGCGGCGGTTTCCAGGGTGGTGTAATTCTGGCGTCCGCTTTTTTTCTGCCGCTACTGGCAAGGCCCGGGATCACTCTCATCGATCAGCGAATAGTCTCACTTGTCGAGGGACTGGCCGGCGCAACTTTTATCCTCATTGGCCTGCTGGCGATGTTCGACGGCAAGGAGTTTCTCACGCCGCTGTTCGACAAGGGTGAGCTAGGCGCACTGATCTCTGCCGGCTCTCTTCCTGTTTTGTACCTCGCAGTTGGTATCAAGGTAGGCGCCGAACTGGCCGGCTTGCTGGCGCACCTTGCTGAAGCGGAGGCGCTGGATTGAGCATGGATATTCTCGATAGCAACACGATTCTCTATATTGCGGCGTTTGGCCTGATGCTGATCGGCATTGGCGGCATCGTGATTTCAAACCACCTGATGCGCATCATCTTTGGCATCGCCCTGCTGGAAGCAGGAGCAAACCTGTTGTTGCTGCTCTCCACTTACAACGAGGACGCCTCTGCTCCCATCATCGTGAACGGCAATGTACCCGCCATGATGGCTGATCCTGTGCCGCAGGCGCTGGTGCTGACCGCCATCGTCATCGGCGTCGGCATCCTGGCGCTGGCGCTGAGCCTGGCAATCCGCGTACAGCGCGCCTATGGCACCCTGGATATGCGCGAAGTACGCCTCAAGCTGGAGCAGGAAATCTCTGCTGACGCAGGCATTGATATGCCCTCCAGCAGTGAGAAGCCTGCTGATATTGGTGAAGTTCCAGTCAACAGCGTCGTTCAGCAGGAGAGTGGATCATGAATCTATTGGTATTAATGATCGTACTGCCGCTGTTGACGGCTTTCTTACTCTCGATCATCAATCGCGCCTCGACGTTTGCTGCCCGCGTGGCTGGACCGCTGGTGCTGCTGGCGACTGCAGCGATTGGTTTCTCGGTGTGGCCTCAATTGAGCGATGCTCCGATTGCAATGCAATGGGGTGGATTTCAGGTTCCATTGGGCATTACCCTCTATGCTGATCAATTCGGGCTGCTGTTTGCCCTTGCAATAACCATCGGCACGCTGCTGCTGTGGCCGCGAAATAGTAAGAATCAACTGCGCAGCTCGTCACTGGCGCTGCTGCTCGCTGGCACCGGAACCGGCCTGGCGCTCTCCGGCGATCTTTTCAATATCTATGTCTTCTATGAGTTGATGACTGTGGTCTCCTACGGTCTTATCGCCGGCAGGGGAACATCGGGCAGTTTCGCATCGACGCTGCGCTATCTCGTCATCAGCGGCTTCGGCGCTGCGCTTGCGCTTGCCGGTATTGCGCTGGTCTACCAGGCGACCGGTACGCTGAACCTGGCGCAGCTTGCCCAGTTGGCGCCTGAAAAACTCAATAACCTGCAGGGTTTCGCCGCTTTTGTGTTGATGCTGGTTGGCTTTGGCGTCAAGGCCGAACTCTTTCCTGTCAATATGTGGGTGCCGGAGGTCTATGCAACGGCATCCAGCAGGGTTTCCGCGCTGCTTGCGGGTGTGGTCTCCAAGCTGGCGCTGCTGATTATCATGCGTTTGCTGATCCTGGTTTTTCATCAGCCGGAGGCATTGACCGTTCTGCTGGTGCTTGGCATCCTCGGGGTTGTCAGCGGTGAACTGGCCGCCTGGCGTGCGCGTGATCTCAACCGCATGCTGGCTTTCTCTTCGATTGGCCAGCTCGGCGTGATGTTCATCGCCCTTTCGATACCCGGCAACGCCGGTGTCTTCGCGGCCCTGGCAGTCATGGTGCATCATCTCTTCTTAAAACCGTCGATGTTCCTGCTGGCTGAACGCTGGGGTGGCTCGATTGAGAAACTTGCAGGAGCTGCAAAAACATCACCAGTTGCTGCGGCGTTGTTCGTGCTGCTCTCTCTGTCGTTGATCGGCGTGCCGCCGCTGCCCGGATTCTGGGCCAAGTTGCTGGTGATCATGCCGATGTTGGCGCTGGACCAGCCGCTTTACTACTTTGGCGCATTCGTGATTCTTGCTGCAGCATCACTGGAGGCGAACTACCTGTTTCGCGTCGTCATGAAACTCTATGATAAACAGCCGGTGGATGTGCCTCACAAAGCGCATGCAACAGTAGATCTCGCCACAGCGGTGTTCCTTGGAGCCGGGCTGATTGCTTCCGTCTTCATGCTGGTTCCGCTTGCCGACCGGCTCGACAGCATTGCAGCGCAGGCGACCGATGTCTCGATTTACATACAGACAGTGGCTCCGCAGTCACTGCAATCAGGGAGCGTGCAATGACCGCACTGGATCATCTGCTGCTGATTTCAGCAGTCACTGTTGCCATCGCACTGCTGGCGGGCAACAGCAGAGTCGGCGGTTGGCTCGTCACCATCTTGTATGCGCTGCAGGGCGCTGCACTGCTGATGATGTCCGGGCTGGGTTACTCGACTCTGGACGTCGTCCCATCCTCCTTCAGCATCGTCGTTCTCAGTGAGCATCTGCTGTGGCGTTTTGATGCGCTGTCATGGTTTTTTGCCTTGATTACCATCGGTGCGGGTTTTTTCAGCAGCTGGTTCGCATCCGGGGAGTGGGGTGAGAGATACCGTGACAACGGCGGCAACCTGCGCCTCTTCCATGGGGCGCTGGCGCTGAACGTATTCACGATGCTGGTGCTGCTGGCGAGCGGCGACCTGCTGACGCTGTTTATTGGCTGGGAGCTGGTCAGCTGGGCAAGTTTTCTGATTATGGCGCTCGCCGGAGGCAAGGCGTTCGGCTACGCCATGCGTTATATCAGTTACGCCTTTAGCGGCGCCATGGCAATACTTGGCGGCCTGCTGCTGATCTACGCAGAGGTCGGCAGTTTTGACTTTCAGTCACTCAAGGAGGCTGCGCCGCAGATGCAGACCTCCACTCTGTGGCTGCTGGTCACGCTGTTTACAGCCGGCTTCGGCGTCAAGATGGCAATCCTGCCGTTTCACCTGTGGCAGGCGAAAGCCTATGCAGAGACACCGGGGCCGGGTGCAGCTTTCCTCGGCGCCATCTCCTCGCGTATGGGGCTGTTCGCCTTTATCGTGGTGATTGTTCAGCTGATCGGAATCAGCCGCCTGCTCGAGATGGAGATCCCTTTCACCTTCCTCGACGCACAGGATCTTCTGGCATGGATTGCTATATTCACGATCATCATTCCGACCTATATCGCACTGCGCCAGCATGATGCGCGCCGCCTGCTGGCATGGCATGGCGTTGGCCAGACCGGCTATATGCTGCTGGGTATCGTCATTGCCAATGATCTTGGCTCTGCCGGCGGCCTGATGCACGTCTTCAACTATGCAACCTACCAGGCGATGCTGTTCATGGCTGTCGTTGCGGTGATTCATCGCACCGGCACCTCGGACCTGAACAAGCTGGGCGGTCTGTTTACGCGCATGCCGCTCTCTTATATCGCCATGCTGGTCGGCATTATCGGCCTTGCCGGTCTGCCGCCGATGAATGGCTTTGTCTCCAAGTGGCTGATCTATCGCTCACTGATCGTTGACGGCAGTCCGTTGTTGTTTATCGGTGCAGTGATCGGCACGCTCGGCACCATTCTGAGCGTCTACAAGCTGATCCACAACATCTTTCTCGGCCAGCTGCGTGTCGAACACGCCGCCGTGCGTGAAGCGCCATTGAGCATGGTGATTCCAATGATGCTGCTTGCCGCCGTGGTTTTTGTGACCGGCTATTTTCCCGGACTGGTGCTTGACTGGACCAGCGCGGTGCAGGCGAGTATCGGTCTCCCGGTTCTGGCGCATCACCTTGGTGGCGTATCCATTAGTGGTGGTCTTGACATGATCTGGATTGTCTCCGTACTGCTGACCGGATTTGGTTTCGGCACGCTGGTATTCTTTCTCGGCGGACGCAGCAAACGCGTGCACCAGCTGGATAACTACGCCGGCGGACATTTTCTGACGGCTGAAACCCGCTATCACTATAGTGACAACTTCTATCCGGGGTTGATGCATTTGATCGGCTCCTGGTACCGCAACAGTTTCGAGTGGCTTGAACATGGTCTCATTTCAGCCGTGGATACCCTCTCGACGGCGATGCAGGGACTCTATCGCAATGCACATCCATCTTATCTGCTGCTGGCGGCAGTCGTCTTCGCGCTCTCCTGGGTGATCGTCTGATGCATTTTTTAGAACTGCTTGTTGAACTTCTGTTGATGCCGCTGCTGGCCTTTGTCATCGGCCTGGCGATGGTGTTGATGATGCGCAGGATTGGCGCGCGTATACAGCGGCGTGTCGGTCCTCCGGTGCTGCAGCCGATCTACGACATTCTCAAGCTCTATAGCAAGGACACGCAGATCTCCCACGGCCTGATGCATGAGATCGGCGTCATCATGGGTGTCGGCGGTTTGATTGCCGCTATGACGCTGCTGCCTGTTCCCGGGATGTCAGGACTTACCGACAAGGGCGGGGCGATAACCCTGGCCTATATGTTGATGATTCCTATGCTGGGATTGGCCCTTGGAGTTGGACAGTGCGCCAATCCCAATGGATCGATCGGCATCTCACGTGCCCTCACGGCCATGCTGGCCTATGATGTCCCCTTTATCCTGGTGATCTTCGGTGCATCCTATATTTACGGAACCACCAATCTTGCCGAGATGGTTGCCATCCAGCAGCAACAGGGCGTCTCCAGCTGGGGGATTGTACAAATGCCGCTGCTTGCCTTGACCGCACTACTGATACTGCCTGCGACCATGGGCAAACATCCGTTCGAGATCTATGTGGCGCCGGCTGAGATCGCGACAGGGCCGATGGTCGAGATGAGCGGCAAGTTCATGGGCGGGCTGTTTGTGATGCAGTGTTTTCAGCTGTATACGGCAGGGGTGATTTTCACTACGCTGTTTCTCGGCGGCGGTGTCTACTGGATCACCTTTTTGCCCAAAATCTTTCTGGTGGTCGCCATTCCCATGTCGGTCGCCTATCTCTTTCCCCGCTATCGCACCGAGGATGTGTTGCGCCTGATGTGGAAATGGCCAATGTTACTTGGTTTGATCGGACTGGCAGTGGTGATGAAATGAACGAACTCGATAAAATACCTGTGCGCCAGGAGATCTCCGTGGCAGAGGGCGGCGCCAAACGCAGCAATCCTCTCGCCAATGTCTTTGATGAACTGGTGCGTTTCTGCCAGTCGCGTTCGATGTTCATGCTGCACTACTGCACCGGCTGCGGGGCGATCGAACTGCCGCCGGCAATGACATCGCGTTTCGACATGGAGCGCCTCGGCATCCAGCCGATGGTGACGCCGCGCCAGGCGGATATCCTGCTGATTACCGGCTATGTCTCTGTCAAGACACTCAAGCGCATCATCCTCACCTACGAGCAGATGCCGTCGCCCAAGTATGTGATTGGCATCTGCTCCTGCACCGTCAACGGCGGCATGTACTGGCAGAGCTACGCCACGGCCAAGGTGCTCAAGGAGTACCTGCCGGTCGACATCTACATCGCTGGCTGTATGCCCAGGCCCGAGGCTGTGATCAGTGGCTTGCGTGATCTCATGGGAGATATCAAGAGCGGACGCGCCGACAACTGGAAGCGCTATTTTCAAAATTATGACTACTATCTCGGCAATCAGCAGAAGCTGTTTGGCGAGGATTGGCAGACGCCGACCGATATTATTGCCGAAGCCGAGCACTATGGATTGATGACGGATAAGACCCTGGGCAAACATACCGCCCTGCTGCAGAAGCACCAGCAGCCGCTGGAGGCGCTCGAGTTCAGTCTGGGTGAAAAGAGGGAGAAGATCCAGGGAGACAATCAATGAGTACAGAACTCAATCTGTGGCTGGATGATCTGCTCAAAGATATCAAGATTATCCAGTTCAAGCGCAAAAATTCACGCCGTGTGCGCATCGATATTGCCCCGGAGGCGCTGCCTGCGCTGCTGGAACTGCTGCAGGGCCGCGCAAGTTATGTGCACCTGTCGGCAATCAGCTGCGTCGACTGGATCGAGGATGATGAGTTCGAACTGGTCTATCACGTCTGGTCCTATGAAACCAACTCACTGGTCTCCGCGCATACCCGGATTTCCCGCGAGCCGGGTGTCTATTTGTCAGTTTATGATCTCTACACGCCCGCTGCCTTTTTTGAGCGTGACATCCATGAGATGTTCGGTGTCTATTTCGAGGGCAGCCCGGATATGGAGAAGTTTATTCTCACCGAGTGGAATGGTCCGCCGCCAATGCGCAAGGATTTCGACTCAGAGGCTTTTGTCAACCAGACATTCAACTGGGAGGAGTACCATCCGCAGTGGCTCAAGGATATCGAGGCCGAGGGTGGCGGGATTACCACCAGGCCGGAGGATGTGCGCTGATGCGACCGGAAAATTACGAGGCGATCAAGCAGCCGCCCAGCAACGAGTTTGAACTTAATTTCGGACCCAACCACCCCGGCATCGAGGGCAACTATGCCTTCAGAGTCAAACTCAATGGCGATGAAG
>JAYELV010000107.1:0-17234 GCA_034717755.1 Pseudomonadota bacterium
TTTGCCAAACTGGGCGATGTCATTACCGCAGAAATGCGCCAGCGCGCTGAACTGGAGGCGTTGAAAAAACTGCAGCAGCAGGAAGAGAGTGTTCCGCAGGTTGTTGAGGGCGCATCCGCTAGTGAAACTCCTGAGGATGTGGATGCATCCATCGAGATCTCCACTTCTGTTGAGGGGGTGGTAGAGGTGGAAAATGAAACCGAAATCAAAACGGAAACGTAACTATTCAGTAGCTGCTAGAACGTCACTGATTGAGGGCATATCTTCCGGAAAACGCCGTTAATACATCCCTGTAGGCTCGAGTCGGCATCCCTGCCTCCTACGTTTCCTGCAGATACACCCACAACCAGTAACTTGGTTTGTGAATTTAACAATAAGCTGAATAGTTACACTGAAACATGAGCGAGAGTGAATTGAATACCATATCGATACAAAATTTGCGCGCCAGGCAGGAGGCGCAGATCGCACTTGAAAAGCTGAAAGTTCAGCCGACCAGCCTGCTGGAGTACCAATCTTCCGGCCGTGTCGCCGTGATTGGTGGTGAAGAGGCGATCGAGTTGGCTCCGCGTTTGAGTGGAGCGCTTCATCCCCAGGTGATATTGACAGGTGGGGTGGAGGAGCCCGGCGTGCCGCTGGTCTCAGTGGGTGGACGAAGCCTTGTTATAGAGGGCTACCTCGGGAACTTCACCATTCATCTGGGAGAAGTTGGTAAATCCAACAGGGAGAACATCAAGGTTGATTTGATCTGGGATCTCGGCAGTGAACCGCTGCTCGACACACCCATGAAACCACCGGGTTATATCTGTAGTGATGACTCTGAAGAGAATGTTCAGCTGGCTGTCGAAGCGTTATCGGAGCTTGTCGGTACCTTTCAGAAACCAAAATATTTCAATTATGACGCATCGATTTGTGCACATGCGCGCTCCGGCATCACCGCCTGCACGCGCTGCATCGATGCCTGTCCGGCGCAGGCGATCACATCGCTTGAAGAGGCGATAGAGGTTGATCCTTATCTGTGTCAGGGCGGCGGTGTGTGCACGACTGTCTGTCCTGGCGGGGCGCTGACCTACGCCTATCCTTCGATGCAGGATACGCTGGATCAGGTGCGTAAGCTGCTGCATGTTTATAAAGAGTCTGGTGGCGAACATCCGGTGCTGGCGTTCTTTGCAGAAAATGAGCTGTCGGACGAGGGTCGAACCGAGGCCGGAGAGCGTGATGAAGTCACCCGGCAGATTGCAGATAATGTGCTGCCGATGGTGGTCGAGGAGCTGGCCAGTACGGGGCTTGAAGTGTGGTTAAGCGCATTGGCTTATGGCGCCGGTCGTATCGTACTGGTTGACCGGGGTTCGATGGTGGAGTGCGTGCGTACAGCGCTGCAACAGCAAATTGCCATTGCACAGGAGATCCTGCAAGGCATGGGCTATCCGGAAGATGCCATTCAGCTGCAGTCTCTCGGAAGCGTGCAGCAGCAGGCCGGTATCGTGATGCCGGTGATCGAGACCGCCGCTTTTGCTGCTGCCGGTGGTAAACGGCAGACACTCTTCATGGCAATCGATCATCTCTATACGCAGTCGTCGCATAAAAGACCGCTGATCAATCTCGCTGCAGGCGCACCGTTTGGTACGGCGGCAATTGATGCGGAGCGTTGCACCCTGTGTCTCTCCTGCGTCAGCGCCTGTCCGGGTAAGGCGCTGCAGAGCGGACATGATGCGCCGCAGATTCACTTTATCGAGGGCGACTGCCTGCAATGCGGTATCTGCACACGCACCTGTCCCGAAGATGCGATCTGGATCTCACCGCGACTTCTGTTTGACAGGGAGAGGAGGTCAACGGCACAGTTGTTGTATGAGGAAGAGCCATTCTGTTGTGTTTCCTGTGGCAAGCCCTTTGCCAGCCGCTCCATGATCGAGAATATGCAAAAAAAACTGGTGCAGCATCCGATGTTTCAGAGCGAACGGGCGCGCGAGCGTCTACTGATGTGTGAAGAGTGCCGGGTGGTGGATGTGGTGCAGGATGCCGATGCGATGGGTGCGGATATGGAGTCTCGGCAGCATTGAGACTTTGAAATTTCTCAAAAAGTCCGTGCATTATTTGAGTCTGTGCAAGGTTGGGACCAGCATTTCAGGGACGCGTGAATACATCCCTGTTTTCTACAGCTCTGAAACGCAAATCCCAATCCTGCCTCCTGCACCGGGTTATTGAGATGTTTTATGAGAATTTATGCTCAATAGAGCAATATTTCCGATTGGTTGGGTGATTATGCTCCCTATTGGTCATTATTTTCCGAATTATATTGGTACATGCCTTGCTACATAAAACACATGGGAAACAAACGATGAAAACTCAGACGAGCGCACTCGAGCAGGAGCCTGATGTTGTTGCTTTTGATGCCGCAGTTAACATGCCGAATGTAGAACAACAGTACAGGGCTGCAGCCTATGCCCTGTTGGCGGCATTGTTGAGAAATCCGCCGGATGCCGGGTTATTGTCGCAAGTGAGCGGTTTCTCACAGGATGATGCCTCTACTGATGAACTGGGATTATCCATGTCGATGCTGGGACTTGCCGCTTCGTCATGCAATGTTCAGCAGGTGGATGATGAGTTTCATGATCTGTTTATCGGCCTGGGGCGTGGAGAGCTGGTGCCATACGGATCCTGGTATCTCACCGGTTTCCTCATGGAGAAGCCATTGAGTCGACTGCGGGATGATCTGGCGCTGCTGGGTTTTGAACGCGCCGGTAATTTCACAGAACCGGAGGACCATGTGGCTGCTCTATGCGAGGTGATGGTCATGTTGATTGGTGAATGTGAGGATGAATCAACGCAGAAAAAGTTTTTTGAAGCACATATCGGCAGTTGGTTTGAGCGATTTTTTAGTGATTTGAGTGAAGCGAAATCAGCTGTTTTTTATAAATCGGTAGGGCGATTCGGAGCCATGTTTACGGCGCTGGAGAAGCGTTATCTGAATATGCCGGTTTGAATGAAGTGATGTTCCCTTCATTTCTCAACGGCGATTTTCCGGGAGGAGAGACAAGTGAAGCATGATGACAAGCACATTGGAAAGCATGATCCACTCAACAGCCGCAGGGCATTCATCGGTGGAGCAATAACAGCAGGGGCGGGTGTAGCACTCGCTGCAATTACGCCGGCGGCAGCCGTCCCGGTGGATGTCGAAGCGGAAGATGAAAATCCGCTTAACAAGGGATATCAATTGACTGAGCACGTGCTCGATTACTACAAGAGCGCTGCGGAGTAACACTCCTTGCTCCTAAACCTTCAAGTAGGGGATAGAGAATGAAACTGAAGAAAATCTCGGATCAGGTAACGACAACACCAGTGGAAAATCCGCATGCTGCAGATGGCGGTGCAGGTGAAACCATGACCCGCCGGTCTTTTTTGAGGAATTCGAGCCTGATGGCCGGAGGCGCCGCACTGGCGACCACTCTGAACCCGGCCATGATGAAGAGAGCGCAGGCGACAGAAACCAAAAAAGCGGCGCAGGTCAAGACCATCTGCACCCACTGTTCGGTTGGCTGCGGCATTATTGCTGAAGTTGAAAATGGTGTCTGGACGGCGCAGGAGCCGGCGTTCGACCATCCGTTCAACCGTGGTGCGCATTGCGCCAAAGGAGCTTCCGTGAGGGAGCACGGCCATGGTGAGCGCCGTCTGAAATACCCGACCAAGCTGGTCGATGGTAAATGGAAAAAAATCTCCTGGGATGAAGCGATCAATGAAGTCGGCGACAAGATGCTGGCGATCCGCAAAGAGTCCGGTCCGGACTCCGTCTACTGGCTGGGGTCCGCCAAGTTCAACAATGAACAGGCCTACCTGTTCCGCAAGCTGGCGGCGATGTGGGGCAGCAACAATGTCGATCACCAGGCGCGCATTTGTCACTCCACGACTGTGGCGGGCGTTGCGAATACCTGGGGCTACGGCGCCATGACCAACTCCTATAACGACATTCACAACTCCAAAGCGATACTGCTCATCGGCAGCAACCCGGCGGAGGCACATCCGGTCTCATTGCAGCATATCTTCAAGGCGAAAGAGGAGAATAATGCTCCCATTATCGTTATAGATCCACGTTTTACCCGCACCGCCGCGCACGCGGATTTATTCCTGCGTATCCGCCCCGGTACGGATGTTCCAGTGGTCTGGGGCATGCTGTGGCATATTTTCAAAAATGGCTGGGAAGACCAAAACTTCATTGATCAGCGCGTCTACGGCATGGATGAAGTCAGGGCCGAGGTGGCGAAATGGACACCGGACGAGGTGGAGAGAGTTTCAGGCATTCCTGAAAACCAGATTTACGCAGCGGCGAAAACGATGGCGGATCACCGCCCCGGCACCTTTATCTGGTGCATGGGAGGAACCCAGCACACCATCGGCAACAATAACACCCGCGCCTACTGCATCTTCCAGCTGGCTCTGGGCAACATGGGCGTGGCGGGCGGTGGCACCAACATCTTCCGTGGCCACGACAATGTCCAGGGAGCAACTGACTTCTGCATCCTTTCTCACTCTCTGCCTGGCTATTACGGACTCTCTGCAGGCTCGTGGAAGCACTGGGCGAAGGTGTGGGATCTGGATTTTGAGTGGATCAAGGGGCAATTTGACGCCGGCAGCTACGAACAGAGCAAGGGCAAGGATGTCAGTCCGATGCATACCAAGGGCATTCCTGTATCGCGCTGGATCGATGGCGTACTCGAAGATAAAGGCAATATTGCACAAAAAGACAACCTGCGGGCTATGGTCTTCTGGGGGCATGCACCAAACAGTCAGACGCGCGGCAAGGAGATGAAAACGGCGATGGAGAAGCTGGACATGATGGTGATCATCGATCCCTATCCGACGGTTTCAGCGGTCATGCATGACCGCACCGACGGCGTCTATTTGCTGCCGGCCTGTACGCAGTTTGAAACCTATGGCTCCGTAACCGCATCCAACCGCTCGCTGCAGTGGCGCGACAAGGTGATCGAGCCGCTGTTCGAATCATTGCCTGATCAGACCATCATGTACAAGCTGACGAAGAAGCTCGGAATCTCCGAGCAGCTGTTCAAGCATATCAAGGTGGAGAATGACGAGCCACTGATCGAGGACATTACCCGTGAGTTCAACAAGGGGATGTGGACCATCGGCTATACGGGGCAAACTCCGGAAAGAATGAAAAAACAGCAGCAGAACTGGGGGACTTTCGACTATACCAGCCTCGAGGCGGAGGGTGGCCCCTGTGACGGTGAATACTACGGCCTGCCCTGGCCCTGCTGGGGAACAGCAGAGACGGCGCATCCGGGTACGCCCAATCTGTATGATACGAGCAAACCGGTAGCTAAAGGCGGTTTGAATTTTCGCGCGCGTTTTGGCGTGGAGCGCAACGGCGAGAGCTTGCTGGCAAGCGGCTCCTATCCGCTGGGCAATGAGTTGAAAGACGGTCATCCGGAATTCTCTGCCGAGTTGCTACAGAAACTCGGCTGGTGGGATGACCTGACACCGGAAGAGAAAACACTGGCTGAAGGCAAGAACTGGAAGACAGACCTTTCAGGCGGCATACAACGGGTCGCTATCAAGCATGGTTGCGCACCCTTCGGCAATGCAAAGGCGCGCGCAGTGGTGTGGACCTTCCCTGACCCGGTTCCCATTCATCGTGAGCCGCTCTACACCAGCCGCCGCGATCTGGTGGAGAAGTATCCAACCTACGAAGACCGCAAATCATTCTACCGTCTGCCGACGCGCTATGCTTCTGTGCAGGCGAAGGACTACTCCAAGGAGTTTCCCATCATACTGACGACTGGCAGACTGGTGGAGTATGAAGGCGGCGGGGATGAGACGCGCTCCAATCCATGGCTGGCTGAATTGCAGCAGGATATGTTTGTCGAACTGCATCCGCGTGATGCCAACAACGCGGGCGTCAAGGATGGCGACGATGTGTGGCTGGAGAGTCCCGAAGGGGCGCGCATTAAGATCAAGGCGCAGGTGACCAGGCGCGTGGGATCGGGTGTGGCATTCATGCCATTCCATTTCGGCGGGCATTTCGAAGGCAAGGATTTGCGCAGCAAGTACCCGCCTGGCGCAGATCCCTATGTTTTGGGGGAGGCCGCCAATACGGCGATGACCTATGGTTATGACTCGGTGACACAGATGCAGGAATCAAAATGCAGTCTGTGCCGTATCTCAAAAGCTTGATAGGAGATTGATCCAATGGCGCGTATGAAATTCTACTGTGATGCCGAGCGTTGCATCGAATGCAACGGCTGCGTTACTGCATGTAAAAATGAAAACGATGTTCCATGGGGCGTCAATCGCCGCAGGGTTGTGACCATCAAGGATGGCGAGGCTGGAGAGCGTTCACTCTCCGTGGCCTGTATGCACTGTTCCGATGCTCCCTGTGCGGCCGTCTGTCCCGTCAACTGCTTCTATACCACGGATGATGGCCTGGTGCTGCATGACAAGGATATTTGTATCGGTTGCGGCTACTGCTTCTACGCCTGTCCATTCGGCGCTCCGCAGTTTCCGGAAGACGGTGCATTCGCCAGCCGCGGCAAGATGGACAAATGCACTTTCTGTGCCGGTGGTCCCGAGGAGGACAACAGTGCGGAGGAGAGACGTAAATATGGCTCCAATCGTCTGGCTGAAGGTAAACTGCCGCTGTGTGCCGAGATGTGCGCAACCAAGGCGCTGCTGGCCGGTGATGCGAGTGTTATCTCCGATATCTACCGCAAGCGTGTCGTGAATCGCGGCGCCAGTGTGCTCGACTGGGGTGTCTCCTATCAGAAAGCCTCCCTGCGAAGTTCGAAGGGAATGAAGGGCAAGGCTACGATGGAAGAGTGATGTGATTTTTCAAAATCCTGTGCAGTTCAATGTTCCGCAGGATTTGGTGAGCTTGCGAACCGCATCAATCGTGTGACAGATGCGGTTGGCCTACATGGACGTAGGTCAGGGGCGTGAGCAGGACGCAGAAGCTTCGTTTCACTCACCATATCCTGCGTAGCGGAATTTATACAGACAACTTCTCAAGGCTGATATGTTGATCAATCATAGACGGGTACTCCAATTTTCGGCGCTGTTGTTTCTGATAATCATAGCTTTCCCGGTGTTTGCGGAGAATGCAACCTCATCATACAAACCGGTCACTGTGCCAAATCCCGCCACAGATCTATGGCGTGCAGTGAACCCGCAGCAACTCCCGCCTGCGGAGGCGGCGATGTTTCCCGGGGGGGATAGCCAGATTAGGGGTGTGCAAAGCGGCATACTGATTAATCAGCAGGGCCAGAGTTGGCGGTATTTCCGCATGAAACAACTCCTGCCAACAGGCGGTTATCTGCTTGCAGGCGCTATGCTGGCAGTGTTGTTATTCTATTTGATCCGCGGCAAGGTTCTCATCAGGGATGGAGAGTCGGACAAAAGATTAGAGCGATACTCAGTCTATGAACGCATGATCCACTGGTTCATGGCATTCATCTTCCTTTTTCTGGGATTCAGCGGGCTCATTCTGCTGTTCGGCCGCTCACTGCTGCTGCCGTGGATGGGGCCGGAACTCTTCTCTATACTGGCATCTGCCGCCAAGGAGGGGCATAACCTTTTCGGCCCCCTGTTTCTGCTGGCGTTAGTGCTGATGTTTCTGCAGTTCGTGGTCAGAAACATCTATCAGAAAGGCGACCTGACCTGGCTGCTGAAGGGTGGCGGGATTATCGGTGAGCACGATGTTCCGTCAAATTTTTTCAACATGGGTGAAAAGACGCTTTTCTGGCTGCTGATCCTCGTTGGCGGACTCATCGCAATCTCCGGGGTCGTGCTGCTGTTTCCTGTTTTCGAACAGGGACGCGACATTATGGAACTCTCTCATGTCGTCCACTCTATTGCCGCAGTTATCATGTTGACGGTCATTATCGGCCACATCTACATCGGCACAATCGGAATGCAGGGCGCCACCGAGGGGATGACCAGTGGCTATTGCGATCTCAACTGGGCCAAAGACCACCACTCGTGGTGGGCGCAGCGGTGCATCGATGAGGGCAGAGTTTTGCCGAAACAGCAGGGGACCGCTGTGCATCATGACAATCCCGGTACCGGGGAGGCGGAGAAATGATTGCACAACTGATTGAAGGCCCGCTGTGGTACTTCTCGTTGACGGTTTTTGTGCTGGGCGTGTTGTGGCGCATCTATATGATCCTGCGCGCTGGTGTCAAAAAAGATCTGGCTGTGCCCAGGGATGGTGGTGGAGTCGGGGCTTTGCGTGCGATTTTCAGCCGCTTTGTGCCTGAACGCACAATTCGCAGGCATGGAAAGGTTCAGCTGATCGCCGGTTACATGTTTCATTTAGGATTGTTTGCGCTGCTTTTTTTGGCGCGTCCCCATGTGGATTTTTTCGCCGAGCGCATCACAGGTTTTGGGTGGTGGTCTATGCCCTATTGGGCATTTATCGTTGCCGCCGAGGTTGCATTTGCCGGTTTGATCATGCTGTGGCTGTATCGAATGCTGAATCCAGTGACGCGCCTGCTCTCCAGTGCGGATGATTACATCGGGACGGTGCTGGTGTTTCTGGTGATGTTGAGCGGCTGCCTGGCGCTGGCGCAGTCAGTCGAGGCTTTGCGCCTGCTTCACCTGTTGCTAGCCGAGTTGATGCTGATCTACTTTCCGTTCAGCAACCTGATGCACGCATTTACTTTCGCCTTCAGCCGTGGATACACGGGAGCTACCATGGGACGTAAGGGAATCAGGGCATGAACCGGGAGACGATGAGATGAGCGAACAGTTTGATCAGGGTGTAGCCGAACTCGGCAAACAGATCGATGCAAAGATCTCCTCCTATTTCTCGAGCTGCGTTCACTGCGGTCTGTGCGCCGAGGCATGTCTCTTCTACACGGAAACCGGTGATCCGCGCTACACCCCCATCTACAAGCTGGAGCCGATGAAAAAGCTGTGGCGTCAGCAGCATACAATCCGCGGCAAGCTGGCAAAGGCGCTTGGATTGTCGAAACCGCTGCAGGAGAAGGATTTTGCCGACTGGGAAGAGCTTGTCTATGACAGCTGTACCCTGTGCGGACGCTGTTCGATGGTGTGTCCGGTTGGCAACGATATCACCTACATGATCAGCAAGGAGCGCGAGGGATTCTCCCGGGCGGGCTATGCGCCGGAAGGCCTCAAGGGAGCGACACAACGCGCGCTCGAGATCGGCAGCCCCATGGGGGTGACCCTGAAAACCGTCATGGCTACATTGGCGCATGTGGAGAAGGACACCGGTCTGAGTGTTCCTGTGGATCAGCAGGGCGCAGATTATATGACGCTCTTCTCCTCGATGGAGGTGGTCAACTTTCCAGAATATATCGAGAGTATCGCTCGTATTTTTGATGCGGCCGGGGTCTCCTGGACCATTAGCAGCAAGGCATTCGAGGCGACCAACAGCGGCATTCAGATTGGCAACAGTGACAATGCAGCTGAAATCGTGGGTCGTGTCGTTACTGCAGCGGAAGAGTTGGGTGTCAAATATGTCATCAGCCCCGAGTGCGGACATGCCTATACCTCGATTCGCTGGGCCGGCCCGAATCTTATCGGCCGCCCCTATAGGTTCAAGGTGATCCACATTCTGGAGTTGCTGGAGCAGTTGAAACAGCAGGGACGTATCTCTTTCAACGGGAAAACCGACGAGCCGGTGACATTTCATGATCCCTGCCAGATCGTTCGCCGCGGCGGAGTGGTGCAGCCGCAGCGTGACCTGCTCAACGGCGTCGCTGAAAATTTTATTGAGATGACCGATCACGGCGTCATGAACTGGTGTTGCGGAGGCGGCGGCGGCGTCAGCGCCAATGAGCGTGCCGATGAGCTGCGAGCCAAATCATTTGATCGAAAACGCAGGCAGATTGAAGAGACTGGAGTAAATACTGTTGTCACCGCCTGTGCCAACTGCCGCATGATGCTGGAGGACGGCATCGAGGAAAACGAGATGGAGACGACAGTTATCGGCTTGACTGAACTGATTGCCGACTATCTTGTTACTGATACAAAAGATCAACCTGAGGTGAGGTGATGTCGACTATCGATAATGACGCTGATTTGCGCAAGGCGCTGAAACAGCTGAACCATGAGCAACTGCGTGAAACAGGCGCTGACTTCGTGGCTAGCGTGTTGCATTTGAGTAGTGATAAACGCGTTGCGCATGCGGTTGACGTGGCCAGAAATAGCGATGCTTCCGACGACGAGCTGCTGGCCGCATACAAGTCGGCCAGAGTGGCGACGGTGGACAGCCGCACCCGCTGCGGCGCCGACTGCAACTGGGAAGAGCAGGCGGCGCACTTTGTTGCGCGCGCATCTGCCGCCATGGTGGCGCCGGAAGGCGTGTGCAAGGCGGCCGATCCATCCTGGCAGGTGGTAATGAGCTGCCGCATGGCGCAAAATTGCGCACTGATTGCTGCAGACGATGACTCGATCAATGACGAGAGCGAAAATCAGTATTGCATCATGAATGACTATTTGAATTCGCACTGAACCCGCCTTTCCCAAATTGCAAACCAACCCACTATGTGTGATACTTTTAAACACATCCACTTGATTTGGACTGTTGCTCACCATGACATGCACGCTGGTGCTCGGTATTGGCAATACCCTGCTTTCTGACGAAGGCGTTGGTATCCATGTAATCGATTACCTGCAGCAGAAATATCCGCCTCCCGACGGGGTCACCTATCTGGATGGCGGTACCCTGAGTTTTACCCTCGCCGGCGAGATCGAAGACGCCGACAACCTCATCGTGGTGGATGCCGCCCAACTGGGAGAACGACCCGGTGCGGTGCAATGCATGACAGGCTCCGGCATGGATCGCTTTCTTGGCGCAGCCAAACGCAGCGTACACGAAGTCGGACTGCTGGATCTGCTGGATATCGCCAGGCTCACCGAGACCCTTCCTGAAAATCGGGCCCTGGTTGGCATTCAGCCGGATCTCATCGACTGGGGCGAGCAGCCCACTGCTACAGTATCCTCCGCTATTCCCATCGCAGCAAACCATATCAACGAGCTCATTGCAGCCTGGCATCAGCCTGATAACCAGGACCAGCAATCTCCGGAGGCGGCATGAATTCCATGGATAGCAGCCTGAAAGTAGAGATTGGCAGTTATAACAGCGGTAATATTCCCCCTTTGCTGCATGAAATTCGTCACGCCTTGCGCAACCTGCTGGATAATGGCGAAACCACCACTATCGACCTGCGTGGCCTGCCCATGGCGCCGGGTGAACAGCAGCAACTGCTGGATATCCTCGGAAAGGGGGAGATCAGCGTCTACCTGGATGCGCTGGGTAAGAGTGAAATCACCGAATCAATCTACGCCGGCGTGTGGCTGATCATCCACTATAATAGTAACGGGGAAGTGATGGGGAAATTTATCGAAATCACCCGCATGCCTGCGATACTGAAAGCCCAGACTGCAGACATGAAAGGATCGCTGGCTGCATTACAAAAGATGTTAGAGGAGCTCTGACACTATGAGTAATAACAAACCCCTCGGACAAGCGTTAAGGGAGCAAGGCGTCAGCCGACGCGGCTTTCTGAAATTCTGCGCCACCACGGCGTCATTGATGGCGCTGCCGCCGTCGATGGTTCCCGCCATCGCCAAAGCGCTGGAGAGCGCCAGGCGTCCGTCGGTGATCTGGCTCTCTTTTCAGGAGTGCACCGGCTGCACCGAATCGTTGACCCGCTCCCATGCCCCCACACTGGAAGGACTGATCTTCGACAACATCTCGCTGGATTATCACCATACCCTGCAGGCGGCGTCCGGAGAGGCAGCGGAAGCGGCCAGGGAGGCGGCAATGGAGGAGAACAAGGGCAAATACCTGCTGGTTGTGGATGGTTCCATACCACTGGGCAATCCCGGCTACTCCACCATCGCCGGCATCAGCAACCTGGAGATGCTCGAGGAGGTGGCGGAACATGCAGCGGCGATCATCGCGGTAGGCACCTGCGCCGCCTATGGAGGTCTGCCCCATGCCAACCCCAACCCCACCGGTGCAGTATCGGTAGAAGAGATTATCAAGGACAAGCCGATTGTGAATGTACCGGGTTGCCCCCCGATTCCGGTCGTCATTACCGGGGTGCTGGCGCATTTCCTGACATTCGGCAAACTGCCGGAACTGGATCACCTGGGCCGGCCACTGTCCTTTTATGGCAACAACATTCATGACCGTTGCTATCGCAGGCCTTTTTATGACAAGGGGCTGTTCGCCAATACATTTGACGACGAGGGCGCAAAAAAAGGGTGGTGTCTGTATAAACTGGGATGCAAGGGTCCCGTCACCTACAATGCCTGCGCCACCATCAAGTGGAACGACGGCACCAGCTTTCCTATCGAGGCTGGTCATGGCTGCCTGGGTTGTTCCGAGCCGAATTTCTGGGATATGGGTGGTTTTTACAACGCGCTCTCCGAATCCACCATGGACCTGAGCAAGAGTGCCGCGGTTGGCATCGCGGCCGGCGCTGCTGCAGGCGCAGCAAGCGGCCTGCTCAACCGGCGTAAAAAAAGCCAGGCGGCGGCTGCGCATGAAACAGTGACCGTAAAAGATCTGACACGGGAGGAGCCATCATGAACTCGGCGGAATTCCTGCTATGGGTGCGCGGCCCCGGGCTGAATATTGCGCTTGCCATCTTTCTAATTGGCATGCTTATTCGCCTGCTGGAGATCTTCATGCTGGGGCGCAAGCAAAATCTTGCCGAGCTCAGGGCGAATGGGGTCAGTGCCGGCTTGCGCACCATATTTTCCCGCTCCACACCAGCGGACAAGAACAGCATGCGACACTCCATGTTCACCTTTATTGCCGGATACGGGTTCCACATTGGGCTTTTCGTCGTGATCTTCCTGCTGACGCCGCATATCCAGCTGATTCAATCACTGCTGGGCTTTGGCTGGCCGGCGTTGCCCACCCCGGTGGTTGATCTGTTCACAGTCATCGCACTGATCAGCCTGATGGCGCTGCTGTGGCGCAGACTCACGCATCCGGTCGTCAGGTATCTCTCCACCCCCCAGGATTACCTGGTGTGGGCGGCAACTTTTGTGCCGCTGTTGACCGGTTACATGAGCTACCATCACCTGTGGTTTCCCTATAGCTGGCTGCTGGGTATGCATATTCTCAGCGTCGAGTTCCTGCTGATTATATTCCCGTTCACGAAACTCACCCATGCATTCACGCTGTTCATCTCCCGCTGGTACACCGGCATGATGGCCGGAGAGAAAGGAGTCGCATCATGAGCAAGGCAACCCTTGACCGCGGCGTACAAATCCTCAAAGAGCAGATCGATGCGCCGACCGCGTCTTTTTTCAGTAGCTGCGTTAACTGCGGCATGTGCGCCGATGCCTGCCTCTTTTACACCGAGACCGGCGATCCTGCATACACACCCATTAACAAGCTGGAGCCGATGCGCCGTCTGTGGGAGCAGGAGTACACGCTGGTAGGCCGCGTCAAAAAGCTTGTTGGCCTCTCCAGGCCCGTGACTGATGATGATCTGGGTGAATGGAGTGAGCAGGTCTATCATGCCTGCTCCCTGTGCGGGCGATGCAGCATGGTGTGTCCCGTGGGCAATGACATCAGCTACATGATCCGCAAGATACGCGAAGGCATCTCTGCCGCCGGACATGCCCCGGAAGGGCTCGTTGGCGCCACCACCAGAGCGGTGGAGATCGGCAGCCCGATGGGCATCACAATGCATGCGCTTAACACTCAGGCGCGGAATATCACGGAGAGTTCCGGACTGGAGATTCCATTCGACCAGGAGGGCGTGGATTACCTGGTGTTGCTGTCGTCCATGGAGGTGATCAACTTCCCGGAATACCTCGAAGCCATTGCAAAAATATTCAAGCAGGCGGGAAAAAGCTGGACCATCTCTTCGGAAGCTTTCGAGGCCACCAACTCGGGCATCCAGATAGGAACTTCGGATATCGCCAGGGAGCTGGTCAGTAGGGTGGTGGAAGCGGCCGAAAAACTCAAAGTCAAGACAGTCGTCAGCCCTGAATGCGGCCATGCCTATACGGCCATTCGCTGGGATGGACCGAATCTCATGGGACGCCGCTTCCCCTTCAAGGTGAAGCATATCATCGAGGTTCTGGATGAATTGCGTGAGGAGGGGCTGCTGAAGATCGAGGGTATCGAAGAGAGCTGCATGACCTTTCATGATCCCTGTCAGCTGGTGCGCAAGGGCGGTGTTATCGAGCAGCCGCGCAACCTGTTGAACATGATAGCCACCAATTTCGTCGAAATGGAAGATTCCGGAAAAATGAACTGGTGCTGCGGCGCCGGCGGCGGTGTCAGCGCCATCGAAGAGGCGGAAGAGATCAGGCTCAAGGCATTCAATCGCAAGAAGTCGCAGCTGGAGAAGCTGCAGGTAGATACCCTCGTGACCGCCTGCGCCAACTGCCGCATCCAGCTGGAGGAAGGGCTGGAAGTAAATGAGATGGATGTCCCGGTCGTCGGTCTGACAGAGATGCTGGCCGACCACCTGGTGGAAGATTAACTATTCAGTATTTAACAGATCGTCACTGTTTGCGGGTGTATCTTCCGGAAAACGCCGTTAATACATCCATGTAGGCTCGAGTCGGCATCCCTGCCTCCTACGTTTCCTGCAGATACACCCGCAATCAGTGACTAGGCCGGAAATTTTTTCGAGAAGCTGAATAGTTACGTTGAAGATTAAATCAGAGAGTGCAAGCATGAGCGAACGCATAGTAGTCGACCCCATCACCCGTATCGAAGGACACCTGCGCATCGAGGCGCAGATGGAGGGCAACAGAATCGCCCGGGCCTACTCCTCAGGCACCATGGTGCGCGGCATCGAGCTGATCCTCAAAGGCAGGGATCCAAGGGATGCCTGGGCCTTCGCCCAGCGCATCTGCGGCGTCTGTACACTGGTGCACGGCATCGCCTCGGTGCGCGCAGTGGAAAATGCCCTGAACTACCCGGTGCCGCCCAATGCACAGCTGATCCGAAATTTAATGATTGGCGCCCAGCATATCCACGATCATGTGATGCACTTCTATCATCTGCATGCACTCGACTGGGTGGATGTGGTCTCGGCGCTCAGTGCTGACCCCGCCGCGACTTCAACCCTGGCGCAGTCTATCAGCAATTATGCCAAATCCTCTCCAGGCTATTTCTCCGATATGCAGAAAAAGCTGAAGAGGTTTGTGGAGGGGGGGCAGCTGGGGATTTTCGCCAAGGCCTACTGGGGGCATCCCGCCTACAAGCTGCCGCCTGAAGCCAACCTCATGGCCGTCTCGCACTACCTCGAAGCGCTGGCATGGCAACGCGATGTGGCCAAGCTGCACACCATCTTCGGCGGCAAGAACCCGCATCCCAACTTCGTGGTCGGTGGTGTTCCCTGCTCCATTGATCTGGAGTCCGACTCCGCCATTAATGCCAAGAAGCTGGCCCAGGTGCAGGAGCTGATCAAGCAGATGAATAGCTTCGTGGAGCAGGTCTATGTGCCGGACACCCTGGCGATTGCCGGTTTTTACAAGGATTGGGGTTCACGGGGAGAAGGCCTGGGTAACTTCCTCACCATGGGAGACTTCCCTGAACACGGCATGGACGACCCCTCCAGCTACCTGATTCCACCCGGGGCTATTCTGAACCGGGATTTGAGCACCATCCATGAAGTGGACATGAATGCACAGGATCAGATCCAGGAGTTCGTGGCCCACTCCTATTATGACTACAGTGGAGGTAAAGAGGCCGGTCTGCACCCCTATGATGGAGAGACCAATCTAAACTACACTGGCCCCCGGCCTCCCTACGAACAGCTGGATGTGGAGCAGTCCTACTCCTGGATGAAATCGCCACGCTGGAAAGGTCATGCTATGGAGGTGGGCCCGCTGGCCAGGGTGCTGATGCTCTACGCCTCCGGTCATGAACAAACCAAAGAGCTGGTGGGCATGACGCTGAACACCCTGGACGTACCGATCGAGGCGCTGTTTTCCACCCTGGGCCGCACGGCTGCCCGCACCCTTGAAACCAAGATCATTGCCGACAACATGCAGACCTGGTACGACAACCTGGTGGCCAATATTCGCGCCGGCAACACAAAAACATTCAATGAAACCCTGTGGGAGCCATCCTCATGGCCATCCGTTGCCCGGGGTGTTGGCTATATGGAAGCGCCCAGAGGGGCACTGGCCCACTACATCGTGATCAAGGATCAGAAAATTGACAACTACCAGGCAGTGGTTCCCAGCACCTGGAATGCAGGCCCGAGAGATCCATCCGGCAAGCCCGGCGCCTATGAGGCGGCGCTCGAAGATAACCATGAAATGCACGACCCGGCGCAGCCGATCGAGATCCTGCGCACCATCCACAGCTTCGATCCCTGTATCGCCTGCGCGGTGCACGTGACGGATCCTGATGGTGAAGAGCTGGTCAAAGTCAAAATCAAGTAAATCTTTCAGAGATAGTATAAATCAGGAGTTATCATGCGACGTTCATCATCCAGACTCATTCTCTTCACTACCCTGTTAGTAGCAGCTCCTGCGGCATGGGCGCATCCTGCACTCTTCGACGGCGGTTTGCTGGGGAACCTCATACACTTGCTGACACAGCCGGATCATCTGCTGCTACTGGCGGGGATTGGTGTGGCCGCCGGAATAGTCATCTCTACCAGGAATAAGAGCAACTTGAGGGAAAGAGATGATGACAATCACGAATGATACTGAATTCAGACAGGCGCTGAAAAAACTGGATATGAAGCAGTTGCGTGAGGTTGGTGCAGCCTTTGTCGAGAGTGTGCTGCATTTGAACAACGACACACGCGTTGCGCATGCGGTTGACGTGGCCAGAAATAGCGATGCTTCCGACGACGAGTTGCTGGCCGCATACAAGTCGGCCAGAGTGGCGACGGTGGACAGCCGCACCCGCTGCGGTGCCGACTGCAACTGGGAAGAGCAGGCGGCGCACTTTGTTGCGCGCGCATCTGCTGCGATGGTCGCGCCGGAAGGCGTGTGCAAGGCGGCCGATCCGCCATGGCAGGTGGTGATGAGCTGTCGAATGGCGCAAAATTGTGCACTGATCGCTGCGGATGACGATTCAAGCAATGACGAGAGCGAAAATCAGTACCGCATCATGAATGACTATTTGAATTCCCCCTAACCCTCACCCAAGGGAGAGGGGACTCTCGAAGACACCAGTTATTAGCTGGTGGAGTATTCACATAGATCTTATATCGTATTGCGGCCAATTGCATACAGATGACTGCAAATTTTGATTCGCG